>CAJQGR010000038.1 GCA_905477785.1 uncultured Hellea sp. | reverse complement strand
TGATTTCTTGACTCGGCGCCATTTAGACCGCTCATAATTAAGAGAAGTGTCATTTATTAGGGCATCTGGTATTTCATTAATAGCTCTGTCTATTCCGGACCTATTTGTAGAAATTTTCATTCTTGCTCTAATTAGAGATTGCTTGTCTTTGTCTAAATAATCAAGCAACTGATTAATTTTTTTATAATGAAATTTACCCTGCCAAAGTAGGTGATCTGCTCTTAGGTAATGATCATTTTGCGTTAGTTTACTTTTAAATTCTAGATACAGCTCTTTTTGCCTGTAACTTGTGAGCTTAGACTCATTCCAAGCCTTTTTTAGCCAATAATCTCCATTACTTATGTCGCCAATCTTGTAATAAGCCCTTGCTAATGCAGCACGACCTTCACCAGTTACTGGAGTTTTATCTTCAAACCAACTTAATAACTCCAAATGGTTGATTGGAAAATCAAACAAAATTCTCTCAGCTTTTGCTTGTATGGTTGTAGAAAGTGGCCAATTATGAAGTGCTTCAACGACATAATTAATATCTTTAAATGATAAATTAGGACTTTTAACAGCTCGCAACCAATATAATAAGTCTTTTGATGTTGTATCGTCTAGCTTTTCGATTGAATTATTTAAGTCTATCCAATTACCTTTTTTTGCAGCCCTAATTCCTCCTCGAAGATACATTGATTGGGTATCATCAATTATAAACGATGTATTTTGCGGGGAGGTTTTTAAATTAGGTAATGGAGTATTTGCATATACTGCATTGTGATGAAATATAAATAAATATAGGTAAAGTAGGATTTTACATAATTTAAGTGTATTTTTAAAAAATAGTTTATTTATATAAATAATATTCATATCTTCTTGTTTAAGTAAGCTTTCTTGTAAGATCATGCATAGACTAAGTTATATAAAGTTGTTATTTAATTTTAGATTAAAATTATAACATATGTGAAAGAATATATGATTAGAGGATCGATTACAGCCTTGGTTACTCCTTTTAAGGACGGAGTAGTTGATGAAAAAGCATATCAAGATTTTATTGAATGGCAGATTGAATCGGGAACACATGGTTTAGTGCCATGCGGCACTACCGGTGAATCTGCTACTCTGTCTGATAAGGAACACAAAAGAGTAATCGAGCTTTGCGTTGAAGCAGCTAATGGAAGAGTTCCTGTAATTGCTGGTGCAGGATCAAACGAAACATCTGTTTCCATTACTTACACAAAAAAGGCTAAGTCCGTAGGAGCTAATGCTGTATTAGTCGTTACTCCTTATTATAATAGGCCTAGTCAGGAAGGAATATTTCAGCATTTTAAAGCAATTTCTGATTCTGTTGATATACCTATTATTGTTTATAATATACCAGCCCGCTCTGTTGTAGATATTACAAACGATACCATGGGTCGATTAGCAACTCTTGATAATGTTATTGGATGTAAGGATGCTACTGGAGAAATTTCTCGAGTAGCCGCTATTAACGAAAGATGTGGGGAAGATTTTATACAACTATCCGGTGATGATCCTTCTTCACTAGGACATACAGCTCACGGTGGACAAGGTTGCATATCTGTTGGCTCAAATGTGGCTCCTAAAGCTTATAGTCATTTCCATGATTTAATGTGGAATAATAAGTTTGAAGAAGCTAAAATTTTGAACAGATCATTGCACCGAATGCATCAGGACCTTTTTCTCGATCCTAGCCCAGCACCAGCCAAATATGCTCTGAGTTTATTAGGTAAGATGAGCCCAGACGTGCGATTACCCATAACTACCGTACAAGATTGTAATAAGGAGTTAATTGTATCAGCTATGAAAAGGGCTGGTGTTAATATATAATTATGCCTTCAGAGATTAAAAAATTAATCGCCGAAAACCGTCGTGCCCGTTTTGATTATATAATTGAGGAGGTAATTGAGGCCGGGATAATACTCGTAGGTACCGAAGTTAAATCTTTACGAGAAGGCCAGGGTAATATTGCTGAAAGCTATGCAATTATTGAAAATCAGGAATTAATATTAATTAATTCCACAATACCAATATATTCACCAGCTAGCCAGTTTAATCACTTGCCAACACGGCCAAGAAAATTACTAGTAAAACGTAATGAAATCAGTAGGTTGTGGAACTTAACTCAGAGAAAGGGTAGGACTCTAATACCATTGAAAATGTATTTCGATATTAATGGACGTGTAAAAATTCAGATTGGTACAGCTACCGGTAAAGATAATAAAGACAAGAGAGACAGTGTTAAAAAGCGTGATTGGCAAAGAGATAAGGCGCGTTTAATGAGGGAAAGAGGTTAGGGGTATTAACCTTTATTATTGATATGAGATCTAATGCTTTCAAATACTGAAAAAAACATTTTTTCAGTTAGGCGTTTTGTATTAGTATTGTAGCGAGAACAATGATAGCTTGAAAACAGTTTCTTATTTCCATCTAGTCTATTTATAACATGATGTCCAAATTTATAAGAGCTTAATTTTAGGTCTAGTGCTCTTACTGTATTATCATGACTTATTTTACCTAAGCATAGAATTGCTTTTACAGAAGTTAAGCTCTTTAATTCTTTTTTTAAAAATTCTCTACAAGCGTTTGCTTCAGTACTGATCGGTTTATTTTGCGGTGGTACACAGCGCACAGCATTCGTGATTCGGACTCCATTAAGTTCTAATCCATCATCAGAAGTTCCTTTATAGGTACCCTTTGTGAATCCATACTTTTCTAGTGCAGAAAAGAGCAAATCTCCGGCCCAATCTCCTGTGAAAGGACGGCCAGTTTTATTTGCTCCATGCAGTCCTGGAGCAAGTCCAATAATTAACAATTCAGGAGATTTATCACCAAAACTTGGTACAGGAGAATTATGATAATTTGGAAACTCTATCCGTTTCTCTAACAAAAAATTGCGTAACCTTGGACATAAATTGCAATTTTTATTTGGTTCAATAAAAGTCATTAGTTTTAAGGTTTGCTATTATGTCTGCCAATAATTTTATCCATTTCTGTAATCTCTATAAAATCGTTAGCCTGTCTTCGTAATTCATCTGCAAGCATTGGTGGGTCAGACTTCAATGTTGATACAACTGTAACTCTTACCCCTTTTCTTTGAACAGCTTTTAAAGCAACATTAAAATCACCGTCACCTGTGAATAAAATCATGTGATCAATTCGTGGCGATAATTCCAGCATATCTACAATAATCTCTGCATCCATATCGCCTTTTACACGGCGACGACCGTTTCTATCTATCAAATGCTTTGCCGGTTTTGTTATCAGTTGCCATCCATTGTAAGATAACCAATCGACAAGCGTTTTTATAGGTGAGTAATCATCATCTTCAATAACTGCGGTATAGTAATTTGCGGTGATCAAATTTCCTTTTTCAGAAAAAAAATTTAATAATTTTGTATAATCGATGTCAAAATCTAAATATTTTACAGTATTGTAAAGATTTGACCCATCAATAAATATTGCTATGCGTTCATTTGGATAAAAGGTCATTGTTACACCAGAAATAATCATATGTTAAAAAGTAAAAAAATATACATAGCTTTTGGAGCAAACTTACACAATCCGAAAGTAACATTTAAATCAGTTATTAGAGAGCTAAGGAAAAATAATATAGAAATTATTAAGTTTTCAAACTTATGGGTTAGCCCTGCATGGCCTGAGGGATCAGATCAGCCTGATTACACAAATGCATGCGCTGAAATCTTTTATAAAGGTACTGATATATCACTTTTGAATATACTCCATTCTATTGAAGATAAGTTTGGTCGAAAACGTAGAATTAAAAATGAATCTCGTTCTATTGACTTGGATATATTAGATTTTCATTCAAAACATGTTGAATACGAGCAAGGGTTAATTCTACCTCATCCGCGGATGCAAAATCGTGCATTTGTACTTTTGCCCTTGAAAGAAATAGCATCATCGTGGGTAGACCCGGTTTCGAGACTATCAATAGATGAGCTAATAGATAAGTTATCAAAAACGGATTTTCATAATACTATATCTATTGGTTCACTTCATTCAAAAAGTGCTTATTTTACAAAATTAAAAATTAAACCAAATAATTTATAGCATTGTAATTGTTTGCTTGCATGATTCATTTCTATTAATTATAGCAACTTTTCGATTTGTTTAATTAATAGTTCGAATGGAGAATTTCATGGCACGTGTTACAGTTGAAGATTGCGTAGAAAAAGTATCTAATAGATTTGATCTGGTATTATTAGCTGCCCACCGTTCACGAAATATTTCAGCTGGAGCTGAACTTACTGTTGATAGAGACAATGATAAAACTCCTGTTGTTTCGCTAAGGGAGCTAGCTGAAGAAACACTTAATCTTGATGACTTACGAGA
>CAJQGR010000037.1 GCA_905477785.1 uncultured Hellea sp. | reverse complement strand
TTCTTAATGATAGAAACCGCTCGTATGTTAGGCCACCTAAATAAAGGAGTATATATTGCAGGTGCCGCTTTAGAATGCATGCATGTTTATTCATTAGTGCATGACGATTTACCCTGTATGGATAATGATGATTTCAGACGCGGAAAACCTACAGTACACAAAAAATATAATGAAGCATTAGCGGTACTAACAGGAGACAACCTATTAACAATTAGTTTCGAACTTCTTACAAATCCAGAGGTTCATGAAAACCCAAATGTTAGAATGTCATTAATAAAGGATCTTGCTAAAGCAGGAGGTGCGAACGGTATGATTGGCGGTCAAGTTATTGATATATCAAATTCAGAAATACTCAGAGATGAAGTATTTATATCGCAACTTCAAAAACTCAAGACAGGTGCACTAATTGAATACGCTGTCACCGCTGGAGCTACTTTATCAAATGCAATTGAAAGTGAAAAAACCGCTCTAAAAAATTATGCCAGAGATATAGGTTTAGCATTTCAAATTAAAGATGACATTCTAGATGTTGAGGGCGATGCAGAAATAGTTGGTAAATCAGTTGGAAAAGATGATGCTTTGGGAAAGGTAACGTTTGTATCTATTCTTGGCCTAGAAAATGCTAAGGCTAAAGCGAGTCAATTAGGAAAAAATGCAATAAGACACCTTAAACCTTTCGGTAATAAAGCAGAAATACTCTCTAAAACAGTCGACTTTATTTTAAATCGCGCATATTAACGAAAAGAATTAGAGAGATTATATGCCCATAACGCCACTTTTAGACAAAATTAAATACCCTGAAGACTTACGAAAATTACCTGTTACCCAAATCAAAGATTTAGCTGCAGAAGTACGCGAAGAGGTTATCGATGCTGTATCAGTAACAGGTGGACATTTAGGAGCTGGACTAGGTGTTGTTGAATTAACAGTTGCAATTCATTATGTTTTTGACACGCCCAATGATAAATTAATTTGGGATGTAGGTCATCAGTGTTACCCTCATAAAGTGTTAACTGGCAGAAGAGACCGAATGAGAACAATTCGTAAAGGTGGTGGATTATCTGGATTTACGAAGCGTAGCGAAAGTATCTATGATCCCTTTGGTGCTGCACATAGTTCAACATCTATATCAGCAGGTATGGGTTTCGCTACTGCAAGAGACTTATCAAATCAGGACAGTCATGTAATCTCAGTGATAGGTGATGGATCAATTACAGCAGGTATGGCTTACGAAGCTATGAACAACGCAGGAGCAACAGATTCAAAACAAATTGTTATACTTAATGATAATGATATGTCTATTGCTCCTCCTGTTGGCGCTATGAGTCACATGCTAGCAAAAATGGTTAGCTCAGGTGGTTACCAAAAACTACGTGGAGCAGGAAAAGCAATAGTAAAGGATGCTCCGAGGCCTATAAAATCTACAGCACGCAAAGCAGAAGAATATACTCGGGGAATGTTTATGGGCGGAACCTGGTTTGAGGAACTCGGTTTTTACTATGTAGGCCCAGTGGATGGCCATGATCTAGACACACTGATACCTGTTTTAGAAAACGTAAAAAAAATGAAAAATGGACCTACCCTTATTCATGTAGTTACACAAAAGGGGAAAGGTTATAAGCCTGCAGAAGTCTCAGCTGACAAATATCATGGTGTATCAAAGTTCAACGTAGTTACAGGCGAACAAAGCAAGTCCATACCTAATGCTCCAACTTATACCAATATTTTTGGGAACCAGCTAATAAAACATGCTCATAATGACGATAAAATAGTTGGTATAACAGCAGCCATGCCAGGCGGCACTGGTATGAATATTTTTGGAAAAACATTTCCTGACCGTATGTTTGATGTTGGAATTGCAGAACAGCATGCCGTAACTTTTGCGGCAGGTCTTGCTGCCGAAGGTTATAAACCATTTTGCGCTATATATTCTACTTTTCTTCAAAGAGGTTATGATCAAGTTGTTCATGATGTTGCGATACAAAACTTACCAGTTCGTTTTGCATTGGACCGAGCAGGTTTAGTGGGTGCTGATGGGCCGACACATGCGGGTTCGTTTGATATCGCTTATCTTGGTTGTCTGCCGAATATGGTTTTAATGGCTGCAGCTGATGAAGTAGAACTTGCAAGTATGGTGGCTACTGCGGTGGATTATAATGAAGGACCAATTGCATTTAGATATCCGCGTGGGGAAGCGACAGGAATTGAAATTCCATCAGATTCTAAAATACTAGAAATTGGCAAGGGGCGTATTTTAAAAGAAGGTAGTCAAATAGCCATTCTTTCATATGGAACCCGTCTTGAAGAAGCTCTTAAGGCAGCAAAAGAATTAGAAACCTTAGGTCTATCGACAACAGTCTCTGATGCAAGATTTGCAAAACCACTCGATAAAGAACTTATATTTCAATTAGCCGACAATCATGAAGTGCTCATTACTATAGAAGAAGGCTCAATAGGGGGATTTGGTTCATTTGTTCTTAATGAGCTTGCCAAAGGAGGGCGCCTCGACGCGGGATTAAAAATACGCTTAATGCATTTACCTGATAAATTTATTGAGCATGACACACCGGATAAGATGTATGAAAAAGCAGGATTGGACTCTAAGGCCATTGTAAAGACTGTATTCAAAGCTCTTGGTCGTGATAAAACAATAAATCTTAATACTGCATAGTGGAACGCGCCGATCTTTTACTAACAAAAATGGCGATATATGAATCTCGGGCCCGTGCACAATCAGCAATTAAATTAGGATTAGTTATTGTTGATGGCCGAGTAATAAAAAAGTCATCAGAAAAAATATCAGAAAATAGTGTTATAGAAGCTAAAAAAGAATTTCCCTGGGTTTCTCGAGGTGGTGTCAAATTAGCGTATGCAATTAAAAAATTCAATGTTTCCGTTAGAGAAAAGGTGTGTTTAGATATTGGTGCATCTACAGGCGGCTTCACCGAAGTGCTTTATAGCAATGGAGCAAAAAAAATTTACTCAGTTGATGTAGGGCACAACCAATTACACGACCGCTTAAAAAACATTGAAAAAATTGTTTCTATGGAAAACTTTGATGCCAGGAATTTGACAAAACAACATTTTATAGAGTTACCTAAAATTATTGTTTGTGACGCCAGTTTTATATCAGTAGCGAAAGTTCTCGGTCAAGTTTTAAATCTATGCACTCAGAAAACAGAACTTATAGTACTTGTTAAGCCGCAATTTGAGGTAGGAAAACAGGGCATCTCAAAGGGAGGAGTCGTAAAATCAGAGTCTCTAGCTTTGAATTCTTTATCTGAAGTTTCCAAATGGCTAACAGAAAAAGGTTGGGACATTGCTGCGAGCTCTAAGTCTCCCATAAAAGGTACTTCTGGTAATACGGAATATTTGTTACATGCTAAATTCAAATATTAAGCTCTTATAAAGAAATATATTTAATCATGATGATGATCATGATGATGATCATGATGATGTTCATGGTAATGCGTATAATCATGATGATGGATACTATGAGCACGAGTATTTCTAGAATTCCTTCGGTTATTTGAATTAACTCTATTTCTTACTGAATAATAATCCTGTTGGTTAGAAAAATTATTTATATTGGTGTTACGTGAATACTGATTGTTACGATAATTACGGTTTCGTGTTTGACGTCTTGTTTTATCACAATTTGGATTATATCCGCTTGTTCGGCTGCTGTCGCTAATCGCAGCAGCTGTTGTACCACCTAAGATTGCACCAATAACAGATCCTTCTGTCCTGTCCCCTCTGCCAGCAACATGAGAACCAACCACTCCACCAACGAGAGCTCCAAATAATCCTGCTGCTAATTGATCATTACTATTTTGGTAGCAATCATTACTATAATATCTACTTGAATAGTCAGAAGCATAAGAAGCTGTTGATAAAAAACAAACGCCTGAAAAAGCAATTAAAGATTTTAATGTTTTTCTAGAAAGAAATGAATTCATAGTTTTCTCCAAGCTTAATGAGATGTCATGTATAGTTATTACCAATTAACTTTTTAGTGACGTCTCTAATTATTAATTCATAACATGGATTAGGTTTCGAGAATATTTCGAAAAGATTAAATGAATTTAATGAATGTGATCATTGAGACCGTTAATGGAAAGAAATTTACTTATTTCATCTAATGCGTCATGCGCTTCATTAATAAAGTTATCGAAAATTTGCCATACATGAGGTAAATTATTCCAAGTTTGGAGCTTTACTTCAGATCCATGCTCTTTAGCTTTTGCAACATATCTTAAACTATCGTCAAATAACATTTCGGAGCTACTTACTTGAATTAACGTCGGCGGCAAATTTGATAGTTCATCAAAAATTGGAGATACAAGAGGGTCAGATGGCTTGTAACCCAATTGCCAATATAACAACCACAGAAGAGTAAGCTTAGGCATTTTTAGTAGTCGTCTTAAAAGAGGCTTAAGCATTGGATCGGTGGTTAGGTTTCTTTGCATAGATGGGCTTTGGAAAGTGCAGTCTGTTTGTGGGGACAAAACTACGATAGCATTAGGTGATTTTATTTCTGGCTTTCTCGACCAGTGACTTAGCATAAGTGCTAAATTTCCACCTGCAGAGTCTCCTATTACAGCAACAGCACTAATAGGGTGTAGACCATCTGGTCCGGTATTAAGAATCCAATCATAAGCATCCTGACAGTCGGAAATAGAATCTTTTCTATCAAATTCAGGCATTAAACGATAATTAAGTGCGAAAACTGCACATTTAGTTCTTTTTGCAATTTGATAAGTGATTGGGCGGTGTGAAACATCGCTGCCTACAGTATAAGCGCCACCATGAAGATATAGTATTCGATTATCAGAACTAAAACCTTCAACGAGTGTCCATGCGCCATCTAATACGTGATCTCTTACAGAAAACTGATCTTTACGGAATTCGCAATCATATTCTCTTACTAGTGCTGCGGCATCAAATGCTTCTCGCTTATTTGACCAGCCTGATCTTGATAATACTGGTTGTTTTTCAATACTAAAAGTGGACTGTAAATAGTCGTATAAACGCGAAAGACCATCAGAACTCTGAACTTCATATTTTATAAAGCTATCTATAGTATACTTACCTAAATTCTCACCCCTCAATGATTTATAAACACAAATTAAAGAAATAAAAACAAAAGTTATAATAACAATAAAACTCAACATAGAATATTTTTCTAACATAAAAACATATGGACTAAAATATCAAATAGCATTATTAATTAACTCTATTTTAGCTTCCAATTAAAAATATACAGCCAGCAAAAAAACTATATAGAAGAATTATGTTTGAAAATGTTACTCCGCGTCCAGATGATCCAATAATGGCCATAATGAATCAATGCAAATCTGACCCCCGTCCACATAAAATAGATCTTGGTGTAGGAGTTTATAAAGATGATAATGGACACACAACCATCTTAAATTCAGTTAAATTGGCCGAAAAAATATGTAATCAAGAAGAAACTACAAAATCTTATATTGGTACTATAGGCAATCAAGATTTTTGTAAGAATATTCTTCAATTTATATTCGAAAAAGATAACCCCATTTTTCAAGAAGATCGTATTTGTAGCGCTCAATCAGCTGGAGGTTCTGGAGCACTAAGAATAGGTGCTGAACTCATAAAAATTGCATCCCCAGAGGCTACTGTTTGGACATCAACTCCTACATGGGCAAACCATATACCTTTAGTTAGCTCAGTTGGTTTAAAAATGAAACAGTACCCATATTATAACAAATCAACATTACAGGTTGATTTTGAAGAAATGCTTTCTCATTTATCAAAAAAAGCAAAACCTGGGGACATAATTTTACTTCATGGTTGTTGCCATAACCCCACCGGAGCAGATCTTAGTGATAGCCAATGGGACCGCTTAGCAATATTTCTTAATGAAAATGAATTATACCCATTTATTGATCTTGCTTATTTTGGTCTTGGAAAAGGCATGAAAGAAGATACATATGGACTCAGAAAAGTTACTCAAATTTGCCCAGAAGTTCTGCTAGCAGCCAGCTGCTCGAAAAATTTTGCGTTATACCGTGATCGAACTGGGTTCGTGGCAGCAATTTGTAAAGATCAAGAAAAAACACAGATGATCAAGGTATTATTTGGTGCGATACAACGAAAGTTAATTTCAATGCCACCTGACCATGGTGCGGCAATAGTTAATAAAATTTTTACAGATCATAAATTATTTGATGTTTGGGAAATGGAACTAAACGAGATGCGAAATAGAATAAAAAACTTACGACTTAAACTTTCTGAAGCCTTTAATTCACAGGGCGCTAGTAATATTGCTAATGCTATTATTAATCAAAACGGAATGTTCTCTATGCTGCCCTTAAATGCCCAACAAGCAGAAAGTCTGCGATCTAATCATGCGATATATTTAATGAATTCAGGAAGAATTAATATAGCAGGAGCAAATACAAAAAATATAAACCGTGTGGCAGAAGCAGTTCTAAAAGTTATTTAAAGATTTTAAATTCTTTTCATTAAACGAAAAGGTGGACAAACTAAATTTTCTTCCTTTTTACATTTTTTAAAAGAAAACATAATAATTTCAGCCCTACCAATTAAATGGTCAAGAGGAACGTAACCTGGACCTCCATAAGCCCTGCTATCCAGTGAATTATCTCTATTATCTCCCATGAAAAAGATTTTCCCATCAGGGACTATAAATTCTTCTGTTATATCGAGTGGCCCCTCATCGTCTCTTTCATATATTGAGTAAACTTTATTTGAATCTAATAATATCTCATCATACTTCTTCACATTGACAATAGAACCTTTGTGCTCCCTATAAAAAAAATCGATGGCATTTTTTCTTTTAACAAGCTTATCATTTATAAAAAGGCGGCCCTCTTTCAAGAAAATTTTATCTCCTGGCAATCCTATAACGCGTTTAATCATAATAATATCAGATTGAGGATTACGAAATACAGCTATATCACCTCGCTTTGGCAACTTACTAAAAAGTTTTCCATTTTTCAAAAACGGGAGTTTATGTAAGTTAAAGACCATTGAGTGCCTGGAATATCCATAAGCAAATTTAGATACATAAAGATGGTCACCAACCTCGAGTGTAGGCTGCATAGACTCAGAAGGTATTTTATAATGACCCCAAACTGTTGTTAAAAAAACCAACATCACACATGACATGAGTCCAAAAAATTTAATTTCACTTATAATCCATCTAACAGTACTAGGCTTTTTGTTTTTTTTATCAAAATCCACGCCATCATTTTTCATAAAATTTCCTAGAAAGTGAGTTTTAGCAGAGATCGCATTTAACTTGTAATTCAAATCAAACGAAAGGTTAAGAGAATGTCTTTAAGTAATTAAATAAACTAAATGAAAGAGTTTGATTTTTCAACAAGTGTTTCTTTCTTTTAATTTCAGTACTATAGTTCAAATTATGTACAATGAGTATAAAAACATTCTAAAGAGGTCTGGAGGCGTTTGCATTCTCCCAACCGAAACAATTTACGGCATCGCAGGCTGTGCTGAAGATACAAAAGCAATCGATCGCATATACGCAATTAAAGGAAGAAACTTTAGTAAATCTCTTGCAGTGTGCGTATGTAATTTGGAGCAGGCGAAAAAATATGGCGATTTCAATAAATATGCAATAAAATTAGCTAAAATGTATTGGCCAGGTCCAGTCACGATTATAGTTTCCTCCAAAAATAATATATTTGATGAACGATGTTACCTAAATAATACTATTGCTTTTAGATGCCCAGATGTTGCTTGGAGGAAATTTCTTATCAATAAACCTTTGGCTTTGACGAGTGCAAACCGTTCAGGAGAAGCAAATCCTAAAGATGCGGACACATCTATAAATTCATCAGTTGATGGAGTTCTTGATGAAGGACCCACGCACGGTAAAATTCCTTCAACAATAATTTTTACTAAAACAGATGGTGTAAGAGTTATCCGTGAAGGAAAAATACCCTTAAAAGAATTGGAAAATATTAAGTTAGATTGGGTTTCATGAAACAATCAATCACAACTCTTAAATCACAGCTCCCAAAAGACATCTGGTCAGAGGATATAAATATAATTGCACCACATTTAAAAGAGTGGCGTGAAATATATAATGGCAACACTCCCATTATGTTAACACCACGAACTACTGATGAGGTAATCAAGTGTGTAAATGCCTGTCGCCAGAATGCCTTTAAAATTGTACCACAAGGAGGAAATACTGGCCTTGTTGGGGGGCAAATTCCAATGGGTGAAGTGCTGATATCATTGACCAAAATGAACAGAATTAGAGAGGTTAGTAAAGTAAATAGCTCAATAATTGTAGAGGCAGGTGCCACACTACAAGAGGTTCATAACGCAGCAAATAATATTAATAAACAATTTCCATTATTCCTTTCATCACAAGGGTCATGCACTATTGGAGGAAATCTATCCACGAATGCTGGAGGAAACCATGTTTTAAAATATGGCACCACTAGAGATTTGGTATTTGGAGTGGAGGCTGTTCTAGCTAATGGTGACATATATAATGGATTAACAAACTTAAGAAAAGATAATACTGGATATGATCTTTCAAATTTATTTATAGGGGCTGAAGGTACTCTTGGTATAATTACAGCAGCAAGTTTAAAGCTTTTTGAATTACCTAAACATACTCAGCGGGCATTAATAGCTTTGCAAAGTCCCAAAATGGCACTCGAATTATTAGATCATAGTCGCTGTGGTGGTAGAATGAGTATGTTTGAGGTAATGTCACACATAAGCTTGAATGCAGTTACTAAAAATTTCTCAGCGATTAGGAGCCCCTTCAAGAAAACATACCCTTGGTATGTTTTGATAGATTGGGATTCTGATTCAAAAGCTATGGGTTTAGAGCTAGCTGAAAATTTATTATCGACCGCTTATGAAAAAAAAATAATACATGATGCTGTTATTGCTCATAATGAAACTCAATCTAAAGAAATTTTATCCATAAGAGAAAACATATCAGCTGGACAAAAATTTCTAGGAGGGTCTATCAAGTTTGATATAACAGTACCAATTGAGTTTATTCCAGATTTTTTAAAAAAGGCTGATAAATTAGTAACAAAGTTAATACCTGGATGCAGACCAATTGCTTTCGGTCATTTTGGAGATGGAAATATTCATTACAATATATCGCAGCCACCAAATGTTGATAAAGAAAAATTCTTAAAAAAATGGGATGATGCTTCGGAAATAGTTTTTGACATTGTCACTGAGCTAAATGGCTCAATTTCAGCAGAGCATGGTATTGGTGTCATGAAAAAAAGAGAATTGGCTAAAAGATCTGACCCAGTAAAATATAATATGCTTAAATTAATCAAGAACGCATTAGACCCGGACAACACAATGAATCCGCGGGTGTTATTATATAGGAGTTAGCTCCCTATGGAGTTTAGCTTTAGAGCTAAAACAATAAAATTACTAAAAATTTACAATTCAATATCGCAATCATCCCCCTAAGGACACTTCACCAGCTCTAAATTTTATTAGTATTCTACAGTTTTTCATTTCACCACTTGGTGGTGGGTCAAATATCCATTGTTTAATCGCTTTATTTGTTGATGCCTCGAACAGTCCATCTGGCAGAGACCTTTCAATCACGACATTCTTTGTCTCACCATACATATTTACATCAAGCTTTACCAAGACCCACCCTTGTCGCCCAGATTTAAAAGCTCTTCTTGGATAAACCGGAAGAACGAATTTACTTACGGCTAGGTTCTCACCCCCAATGCAATCAATAGGGTTAGCATATCCTTTGACCCAAGGGTCTGGGGGGTACTGACTTACAGGTTTAAAAGCCTTTATGTTAGTGCAACCTATCAAAATAAAAAGAGACAATAAAAATTGAAAAAACCTCACTCAGTTTCACCAAACTTAGATTTAACAAGATCGGTCAAGGCCCGAATAGCAATCGCTGCTTCTTCACCAGATGCAGAAACTGTTATTCTTTCACCACAGGCAGCACCTAATAGCAAAAGCTCCATTACTGAGTCAGCTTCAACCGTTTCAGCACAAACAGCATTATGACTACGAACAGTGATTTTAGCATTATATTTTAAAACGCACTCCATGAATTTATTCGAAGCACGTGCATGAAGCCCTCTTTTATTAGTGAGCTTAACTGTCGCGGTTTTTACCAAACTCAGAGTCAAGTTTTACCCGCTAATATTTGCGAAGCAATCGCAATATAACGTTGACCGGCGTCTTTTGCCTTTTGAGCTGCATCAGATAGCGAGGCATCTTTACGTGCTTCTGCAAGTTTAATTAACATAGGAAGGTTCACTCCAGCTAAAACTTCAACCTTGCCCTCACGAAGCATTGATATGGCTAAATTAGAAGGTGTTCCGCCAAACATATCTGTGAGTAAAATAACGCCATTGTTGGAGTCAACTTTTTTAACGGCTAGACGGATATCCTCTCTTCGTAACTCCATATCATCATCAGGGCCAATGCAAACAGTTTCAAGATTATCTTGCTGACCTACAACATGTTCTGCAGCATGTTTTAACTCTATTGCCAGGAGCCCATGTGTTACTATGACCAAACCTATCATTTTTTTACCTAAATAAAATTACAAATTCATGCATGTTACTTAATCAATATTTTAAGTTATTGGGAAGTGTTTATTTTAAATTATTTGTATATATTTATAATGCAAGATATGTTTTTATAAAGTAATAAGGTTTTTTGATTTAAATTATAGAGAGACACATGTCATTTATACAATCCCTTATAATTTACCTTTTAAGTCCTATTTTAACATTATTGTTCTGGATTTTTGTAGCGTATATGATTTTCTCATGGCTGATAGCATTTAATATCATTAACATGCGTAATTATTCTACTTTAAGAATTTACAACTTAATAAGAAAAATTTGTGACCCAATTTTAGATCCTATTCGCAGGTTTGTTCCTCCTTTTGGTGGTTTGGATATGGCATTTTTAGTTGTTGTTTTAGGTTTAAGCTGGGTACGTGGGTATTTAGTACCACAATTATATATAATTTTTGCTTAAGTAGTATGGCATACTTTCATCAAGTAATTTCCATAACCACTTTTCTCTAATTCTTTTGCCTGAGCCATAAGATCACTTTTTGTGATCCAGTTATTTCTGTATGCTATTACTTCTGGACAACATATTCTGATACCTTGACGAGATTGCAATACATTAACAAATTGAGCTGCTTCAAAAAGTGACTTATGAGTACCTGTATCAAGCCAAGTAATCCCGCTTTGCAGAATATTCACAGTTAATAATCCTTTTGAAAGATATATTTGATTTAAAGAAGAAATTTCTAATTCTTGCCGTTCAGATGGCGTTATCATATGCGCATATTTTGAAGCATTTTCATCATAAAAATACAACCCAGTGACTGCATAATTGGACTTAGGGATAAGAGGTTTTTCTTCTATTGATAAAGCCTGTCCAGATTTGTCGAAGTCCACTACACCATATCTACTTGGATTATTTACTCGATAACCAAATATTGTGGCGCCCTCTTCTAGTGACATAGCTGTCTCAAGGCCACTTGAAAAAGTCTCGCCATAAAAAAAGTTGTCGCCCAAAATTAATACACAATGATCACCATTCAAAAAATCTTCGGCTATAATTAAAGCCTCAGCTATTCCTCGTGGGGTATTTTGAATTCCATAAGTGAAGTTTAAACCCCATTTTGAGCCATCACCTAATAACCTTTTAAAACTTATTTGTTCATGCGGGGTTGTGATAATCATTATTTCTCTAATGCCCGCTTCCATGAGTACAGAGAGAGGATAAAAAATCATAGGCTTATCATAAATAGGCATTAATTGCTTTGAAGTAGCTATAGTAGAAGGGTGCAAACGAGTACCTGTTCCCCCAGCAATTATAATTCCTTTTCTCGAAACTTTTATCATATATTCTTTTTATCTAATTTACTTAAATGCGCAAGTGCGACACCCCTACAATTGCTTCCTAAAGCTTTACAGGTTAAAGCGGGAAATGTTCGAAGAAATAGCTCATTTCATGTTAATATTAGCCCTTTATGGGTCATTAGCACAAGGGTACTTCTCGTTGATAGGTGCTCACAAAAATTCAGAAGGTATGATGAGGGCGGGTCGCTATACAGCAACAACTGTTTTTGCTCTAACTTTTTTTTCTTTCATGATTTTAATATTAGCTTTTGTTGAGTCAAACTTTAGCCTCTTATTAGTTTCAAGTCATTCGCACACACTTAAGCCATTACTTTACAAAATATCAGGTGTTTGGGCTAATCATGAGGGGTCTATGTTACTCTGGACACTAATACTCACAATGTATGGCGCACTAATTGTACTATTTGGAAAAAATCTGCCGTTGCTTTTAAAGTCGCGCGCAATAGGCATCCAAGGGATTCTTGCAGTAGGGTTTTTTACATTTATACTGTTCACTTCAAACCCATTTCAAAGAATTAATCCAGTTCCTGTTGAGGGTTTGGGCTTGAACCCTCTTTTACAAGACCCAGGTTTAGCAATTCACCCTCCAATTTTATACTTAGGTTATGTTGGTTTTTCTGTAGTATTTTCATTTTCCGTAGCAGCGCTCATAGAAGGAAAAGTTGATGCATTGTGGGCAAAATGGTTAAGACCATGGGTTATGGCATCATGGAGCTTTTTAACCCTGGGTATTACTCTAGGTTCAATTTGGGCTTATTATGAACTTGGTTGGGGTGGCTGGTGGATGTGGGACCCAGTCGAAAATGTAAGCTTCATGCCTTGGTTGGCAGGAACGGCCCTTCTACATTCTATAATGACTTTAGGCACAAGACATAAACTTGCTGACTGGACTGTTTTATTAGGTATTTGTACATTTTCACTCTGCCTAGTTGGTACTTTTGTAGTCCGCTCTGGGGTTCTTGTGTCTGTCCACTCTTTTGCTACAGATCCAACACGTGGAATTTTTATTTTAATGTTACTCATTATAGTTTCTGGCAGCGCACTATCGTTGTATGCCTTTCGTTCAAAAAACATAAGAAAACATTTAAAATTCGAACCCTATTCTCGTGAAGGCGGGCTTATTCTTAACAACTTACTGTTAGTTATCTCGTGCATTACTGTTTTTATAGGAACCTTCTATCCACTTTTCATCGACGCTATATATGGCGATAAAATAAGCGTTGGAAAGCCATACTTTGATTTAACATTTACACCAATTATGCTTTTATTAATACTATGTATGGGAACTGCGCCATTGCTAAAATGGAATAAAAATTCAGGAGGCCAAATAATTTCTTTATTTAAAAAGATAGCCATACCTATGCTAGTCATAATCAGCCTTACGGGCTTAATAGGAAAATCTTTTTGGGGCGCTCTCGGCCTTTCTATTGCAGCATATTTAGCCATAACGACATTAATTGCCATTAAAGTCAGGACCAAAAATTTTAAGTCTTGGAAAAGTTTGCAACCTAAAACATATAGTTTTGCAGTTGCACATTTAGGCGTTGCAATTTTTACTGCTGGAGTAGTTTTTATGTCAGTTTGGTCTGAAGATAATATAAATCGCCTCAAGGTTGGCGAAAAGCTAAATGTAGCAGATTATAGCTTCACATTATCATCAATTAATACAGGAAAACGCAAAAACTATGAATACCTCAATGCAACTATTGATGTTACTAAGAAAAAAGCTTTTATAAAAGCTTTATCAACTGAACAAAGATTTTACCCCACTCGCAATATAGTTACAACTGAAGCGGGTTTTCATTTTACAATGGGACCAACTATTTTTACTGCTATCAGCGAAGGGAATAGTCAAGATGGATGGATCATTAGAGCAAACTACCACCCATTTGTAACTTGGATATGGATAGGTGCATTATTAATGTCACTTGCAGGCTTCGTATCACTTTTCGATAAAAGTTACTATAGAAAACAAGAAATTTTATGATCAGATCACTCATACCTTTAATAACTTTATTTATTATTTCATTACTTTTTGCTATTGGATTGACAAAAGATCCAAGTTCTATCCCCTCTGAATTAATTAACCAAAAATTCCCTAGTTTTAACTTATCTGAACTATATGATGAAGAAAGTATTGTTACCGAGAAGGACTTATTAAATAAGGTTTCTTTAGTTAACGTCTTTGGGTCTTGGTGTGCAGCATGTATTACAGAGCACCCATATTTAATGGAAATATCCAAAAATGAAAATATTAACCTAATTGGAATGAACTGGAGAGACGATAGGGCTAAAGCAATAGATTGGCTTAAATATTATGGCGATCCCTATGAAAAAATAATTTTTGATGACGAAAGTACTTTAGCAATTCAATTGGGAGTAACTGGTGCGCCGGAAAGCTTCATAATTGATTATCAAGGCCAAATTAAATATAAACACGTTGGAGTAATTAATAATAAAATTTGGGAAAAAGATATACTGCCCGTGATAAATGGCCTGAATAAGATATGAGAAAATGGTGCCTTATACCCTTCATGGCAGTAGCTTTGTCCTTCAATGCAATATCGAGTGTTCCACAAAATGACATAGACATTAGAAGTAAAGCTATAGGTAAATCTCTACGCTGCGTTGTCTGCCAAAATCAATCTATAGAAGATTCAGATGCACCTCTAGCAGCAGATATGCGTCAGCTTGTTAAAAAAAGAATTTCAGAGGGTGATACTAATGATGAAGTTATTAATTATATGAGAAATCAATATGGGGATTTTGTACTTCTCAAACCTCCCTTTCAAGGCAATACACTCACTCTATGGCTATTACCGTTTATATTGATTGCTGTATCTGGCGCATGGTTTTTTAAAACTAAAAAGTAATTCTATGATTTGGGTAATAATTTCTATACTTACGATTTTTGTTATTTTGATAATATCAGCACCATTAACTAATACACTAAAAAACTATCGATTATTAAAAATAAGTTTTTTTCTTGGGTTTTCAATACTGTCTATATCTACATATATTCTTATCAGTTATCCGAGTTATAAAGAATTTGAAAGCAATACAAATGCAATAGTAAATCTTAAAAATTTAGCCACTTTAGAGACCACCCCTCCTGAAAAACAAATGGAAGAAATATTATTCATGGTTAATAAATTAGCAAAAAGTTTAGAATCAAAACCAGATAATATTGAAGGCTGGAAAGCTCTTTTACAGGCTAGAAGTTTTTTAAGTCAATCAACTCAGATAGAAAAAGATAAAATTAAAATACAAAAAATATTCAAAAACAACCCTATCGTATTAAAAGATATTTTAGATGGCTTCTAAAAAAACCTTTCCTATTGCTCAACTTTTAGACTTAGTGCAAAAGCTAAATTATGAATTGGCTCAATAAACTTACCCCTCCGGGTATTAAAGATATATTCTCTAAAAGAGACACACCAGACAACCTATGGATAAAGTGCCCTAAATCAAACGAAATGGTTTTTTCTGCTGATCTACCAGGCTTATTACATGTTACTCCAGCAGGGCATCATTTACGCATAGGGCCTCAAATGCGAATGGATTACACATTCGATAATAAAACCTATTCTGAAATAAGTATTCCAGAAGTTGCAAAAGATCCATTAAAATTCAAGGATGACCAAAAGTATACTGATCGTCTAAAAAAAGCACGAACAAAGACAGGCGATCAAGATGCAATGACAATTGGTATAGGAAAAATTCATGGAATAGATACCGTGGTATTAGTTCAAAATTTTGCTTTTATGGGTGGTTCTTTGGGGATGGCAGCTGGGGAAGGATTCATAACAGCAGCAGAGCATGCAATTTCAAATAACTTGCCATTAATTGTTTTTACAGCAGCTGGCGGAGCACGAATGCAAGAAGGCGCACTTAGCCTGATGCAAATGCCTCGAACAACAATAGCTGTTCAAAAATTACGTGAAGCAAATTTACCATATATTACAGTTCTATGTGACCCTACTACAGGAGGAGTAACAGCAAGTTATGCAATGCTTGGGGACATACAACTCGCTGAGCCTGGTGCACTAATTTGCTTTGCGGGCCCACGGGTTATTGAAGAAACAATTAGAGAAAAACTTCCTGATGGATTTCAAAGAGCCGAGTTTCTTGAAGAAAAAGGAATGATAGATCGTGTTGTTAATAGACATGATATGCGTGATACATTAGCAAATATTCTATCCGTACTACTAAAATTAGATAATATAGAAAATGAATAAAGTAGAAGCTAACCATGAGCTTCTCAAAGCACTATCCAAATTAGAGAGGCTTCATCCCAAAAAAATTGATTTAGGCTTAGGCCGTATCGAACGCGTTTTAAAAAAATTAGGTAATCCTCAAAAAAAACTTCCTCAAACAATACATGTTGCTGGAACAAATGGGAAAGGTTCAACAGTAGCATACATCAAAGCATTTGCAGAAGCACAGGGTAAAAAAGTTCACGTATATACATCACCTCATCTTGTTAATTTTAATGAAAGAATAGTCATTGCATCAGAAATAATTTCCGATAAATATTTAGTGAGTGTCCTAAATCGTGTAACCACCATAAATAATAATCAGCCATTATCTTTCTTTGAAGCCACAACAGCAGCTGCACTTTTAGCCTTTTCTGAAATAAAAGCAGATTTATGCATTATAGAAGTGGGGCTTGGGGGGAGATACGATGCTACTAATGTAATCACACCACATTGCTGTGCCATAACACCTATAGACCTTGACCACTCAGAATTTCTTGGAAATGACATTGCTAAAATAGCTAAAGAAAAAGCCGGTATTATTAAGGCAAATAATCCAATAATAGTAGGCCCGCAATCAGAGATTGCACGCTCTATTTTGGAAACCGAGGCTAATAAAAATAAATCAAAGATAACGTTTTGGGGAACAGACTTTAGGTCATATCTACAACAAGGCAGACTTATTTTTGAAAGTAATAGTCAGCTCATGGACTTACCATTACCGGCATTACATGGTGATCACCAAATTATTAATGCAGGAACAGCAATAGCTGTTGCACTGCAATTTGGCATATCTGAAAAATCTATAAGCAAAGGATTAAAGTCTGTATCTTGGCCGGCTCGCATGCAAAATCTTCAAAATGGGGGTTTAGCTGATATGGTAATCGATAGTGGTGGAGAACTTTGGCTTGACGGAGGTCATAACCCCCATGCAGCTCTTGCGGTAGGAAATACTTTAGCAGGGCTTGAAGCAAAACTATCAAGACCCTTAATACTTATTATAGGAATGCTCAAAAATAAAGATTTCAACGGATATTTGAAAGCCTTCAAAGGTCTTGCTTGCTATGTAGTAGCCGTTGACATCCCAGGACATGCATCGTTTACTCCAGAAGAAATAGTAGATTCTGCCCGGGCACAAGGGATAGATGGTCAGATAGCTAATAATTTAATTGATGCCGTTCAAAGAGCAATTAATACCGGAGAGGCTATGTCAAGAGAGTCAGCAGATGAACCTATTGTCCCGCCAAGAATATTAATCTGCGGTTCTCTTTATTTAGCTGGAGAGGTGTTAAAGCTTTAAAATAATAGTATTTAAAGAGCTCAGTATACAAAAAATTTTATATTAATCAGTATGCTCATTCACCCATTCAGAAAGTTTTGTTTTAGTCATTGCTCCTACTTTGGTGGCTACAACTTGACCAGATTTAAATATCATGAGGGTTGGAATTCCTCTAACATGAAATTTAGCAGGTGTATCGGGATCATCATCAATATTAACTTTAGCAATTTTAATCTTTTCTCCCATTTCATTTGAGATTTCTTCTAAAGCGGGCCCAATTTGTTTACATGGTCCGCACCACTCAGCCCAAAAATCAACTAAAACTGGTGCTTCAGACTCAATAACATCAGTTTTGAAACTTGCGTCTGTAACTTTAATAGTGGCCATCTATTTTTCCTCAGAATTTTTTGTATCTACATCTAATTAGGAACTGAGTTTAACTGCGTCAAGGTTGCATCTAGTAGATCCCCATCTAATATCATCATTTTTGGTTTATTTGTCCAAAGTAATGAACAAACTATCTCATGTTTTGGATATACTGAACGAACTAAATCGCGATATACAGCCATTTGGCCTAAATAAATACTAGGCACATCACCTATAGTTTTAGGAACATCCTTATTTGATTTATAGTCTACAATAAAAACCTCATTATCTGTTATATAAATACGGTCTACTTGTGCATTCAAAAAAACATTCTTACCAAAGTTCTTGGTAGATCCTATGATTGAGACCTCTGCCTTGCTTCCTGGAGAAAATATTTTTGAAAATTCAGGGCTATCAAGTATTGAAAACACTTCAGTAGAAATCTTATTTTTGTATTCTTTGTCATTTATATTGTGATTTTGTAAAATTTTATCTGCCACATCCAGACGTTTATCTAATTCAACATCAGGCAAAATTTCAAGTAATTTATGAATAATATTTCCATGACTGAACTTGAAATCATTATTTTTTCTCAATGGCGAATGAACAGGAAATTTATATTTTTTATCAGTTAAAAGCCTCGATGGGTTTATATAAACTTTAGCTTCGTCCTGTTTTGTTACCATCTCATGACACCAATTTGGGACAGAGACATTGATGGTTTGTTTTTTTAATCTTTGCACAGAAGGGCTTTCAGGGCCTTTTCCATAAGCTTGAACCTTACCAAAAGCTGCTTCTGTTTCAAAAGTATTCATACCCTCAAAGGCTTTTGAGGCAATTTCATACCAACAGTTTTCGTTCACTTTACTACTGTTACCTGACATATAGCCGCATATAATGAGTCGTGATTCCGCTCGAGTTAGAGCCACATAGAGCTGGCGCAAATATTCTTGTTGAATTTTACCTTCTTTAGCTTCCTTACAATGACTAAGTTTTTCTAGAGAATTTGTTTTCGATATATTTTTGTAATACCCAGCGAAGGTTTTATTTTCTTCATTTTCAAATATTGGAAGTAAAGCATTATTTTGCACTTTCGGCATCCCAGTAGTATCCGGTAAGATAACAACTGGTGCCTCAAGGCCTTTAGCACCGTGAATTGTCATAACACGAACTTGCCCCCTATTCTCACTCATTTCGCGTTTGAGCTCTAGCTCCTCACTAATAAATTCATGTACAAAGTATTGTAGAGATGGAGCTCTTGTTCTTTGATGTTCAAGAGTTTGAGCAAGGAACGCTTCTAATGCGTCTTTGGCCTCTAGGCCCAAACGTAAATAAATTTTCCGCAAAAAACTTGAACTCGGTTCCGGTTTAAAATTTAGAACAAAGTTAAAAAATTCATAGGGAGGGTATATTTTTGAAGCATGAATAATTTTTTTGAGCACATTAGCTATTTTTGGTTTTTTCTCTTTTAGTGATTTCCAAAGGGTACCTTTTTTATTACGACCATATGAAACTTCAAATAGCATCTCTTCAGAAAAACAAAATAAAGGCCCTTTTAAAACTTCCGCAAGAGATAAGTCATCAGATTGTAATAAAGTAAACTTCGCCAAAGAAATCATATCTTTTACAACAATTGTACTTTGTAGTTTTAATCTATCAGCACCCGACACAGGAATACCTAAGGTTTTTAGATTTCGAATAATTGCATGAAAAAATGGATCCCTTTTGCGAACAAGAATCATGACATCACTTGCTTCCATCGGCCTATATATCGGTTTTTTTTCATTTTCAGATTTTGACCTATCGTAAATCAAATCATTAGAATCTATCCATTTTTTTAATTGTGAAGCAATATTTTTTGCTAAACTTTCTCTTGATGATACTTTTGATAAAGCGTCAACAGGCCTTGTATTCCATGGGTCAGCCTCTTCCATCGTTTTTGGAGTTTCAGTCAATGGCCATATTTCTACGCGGCCTTGGTCAGTTCGATGAGCCAAATGACGATTAATACTTGATTCTGGTGTGATAATTCTATCATCAAACATTTTTTCAAGGTAGCAATTATCAACAAAGATTTGATCCACAAACTTTAGTATTTCCGGTGCAGACCTGAATGACATCTGCATTCGTATTTCATTATCATTAGTGCCCAAAAATTCATTAATCTTTTTTAGAAAAATTTCTGGCTCAGCTCCTTGAAAAGAATAAATAGATTGTTTCTCATCCCCCACAGCAAACAAAGTCCTTGGATTTTTACGATCTTTCTGAGGGCTTTCATTAATAAAAGACTCATTAAGGGTATCAATAATCTCCCATTGTGTCTCCGATGTATCTTGCGCTTCATCCAGTAGTATATGTTCAATACCGCCATCAAGCTTATATTTAACCCAATCTGAAACGTGTTTGTTTTTTAAAAGATTGCGGACCATTGAAATTTGATCTTGAAAATCTAATTTATAATTTAACAATTTATTATATTTATATTTTCCTAAGTAGGCTTCAGAAATAGTCAATATTGAATCATTTAATCTCAAACAATCATAGGATAGAGACTTTTGATGCACATTAAAAATTCTTTGTGCTTCTTTATTCTCCCACCAAAAAAACTCATGGAGTTCTTGATTAAAACCTTTCGCAATAAGACGTTTATTTAAGGTTCTTGCTTGATTCAGAAATAGGTAAATATAATTAGTAATAGCTTCAATTTTGTTAGAATTATCGCAACATTGAAGTATTACTTTTCCCATATCTTGATATTGAGTTTTACCGGTTAATAGTAGTTTAGCTTTCAGTCTGAGAGAATTCCAATCCGTTAAATCATATGCCTCTTTTAACAGCTCTTCTTTGGTACTCTCTTCTTTAATACCTAAAATACTTGCCAACTGACTTGTGCCACCGACTAATTTCCACTTTTCAACCTTATCTTCGTTTTCAATTGCCCACTCAAAGATATCATCCAAAAGGTCTTTATTATCAGATGATAAAAACTGAATAGCTTTACATAGATCGCTATTGCTATCTTCTTTAATGGTTTGATAAATCTCATCTTGAGTTAACTTCTCAAGTTTTATTTTTTCTTTTTCTTTTAATGTTTTAAAACCAGGAAGAATTCCTGCTTCAATAGGGAAGCGTAATAAAAGATTCTCACAAAAAGAGTGTATTGTTTGAACCTTAAGTCCTTCAGGCGTCTCTAATGCAGCAGCAAAAAGACGCCGAGCCTTTGATAGATCTTTTACCGGTTGATGTCTTCCAAAGAGACTTACTAATTCTTTTTCTAATTTATCTTCACTGCACACAGACCACTCACCTAATGTTCTAAAAAGGCGGCTTTGCATTTCAGACGCTGCAGCGTTTGTGTAAGTCAAGCAAAGTATTTTATTGGGCAAAGTTCCTTGCAATAGTATTCTTGATACTCGGGCTACTAAAACTCTTGTTTTTCCTGAGCCTGCATTAGCTGTAACAAATCTCATATGAGATGGATCAGCTGCACTTCTTTGCGCATTTAATGCATCGATGTAATCAGGAGTTATTGAATCAACCATCTACATTGCTCCCTGACCGCATCCACTCCTCTCTGCGGGCTAAGTGATCGTAATCACTATAATCATAAGTATACTTTACTCTTGGTTGACAATAATAAATCGTCTCCTTTTTATCAAATTCAGTAATTAATTGCTCTAAATTGTAGGCTCCATCAGCAATCATTGTATCAACAGTTGAAGAACTATTTTTACCCCCTAATTTCGTTTCAATATTATTGGAATCTAACTTAGCCTTAACGCGCACATAATCTAGCTCCGTAACCGTGACAGGCCCTATGCCATCAAAGGCACCTTTATTTAATAGATATCCTGATAATGGTAATTGAGGGTCGAAGCCCGCAACAACCTCTTTGTCTGAGGGGGGATTACCAGTCTTATAGTCTATAATCGCATAGCCATCTTTACTTTTCATAATAAGGTCTGCTTTAGCAGTTAAAATAAAATCAAATTTATTAAGATATAATTCAGCTTTAATTTCAGTTGCGTAAATCGACCAGCCAGCATTAAATTTTCTTAGCATCCAATCTACTATATTCTTCGCAATTTTTTCAGTCCTAATTTTATTCTTATAAACTTCGTTATCGTTAAAACCTGCTTCAATTTGAGCTTTATTTAATTCATCGCTTAATAGCTTTGTAGCATTTATTGGTAATCTTTCTTTATGAAGGTCAAAGAAACTTTCTAATCCTTGATGCATTGCGGTTCCATATTCCCTGGAACCTATATCCATATCAAGTGGATCAAGAGAAGCCAAATTAAGAATATATCTAGCATATATAGAGTAAGGGTCACGTATCATTTTTGTAACAGACGTAACTGATAATTTTCTTTTATTAGGCCACCGGTTTATTAATTCAGGGCTAGGAGTAGGTTTAGAAATTTGACTATCATTGTACTCATCAAGTGAGACCGCATCGAGACCGCGGGACCACTCAAGATAATGATTGGAAGAATATAATAATTCAGTCGAGTTTTCTCCTAGAGCTCCATTCATCAAGGCTTGCAAACGCCATAGCCAACGCGACGCGACATTAGGGGTGCCTTCAGAATTAATTGATCGCGTTATAATAACGTTAGAACAAGTTGCTAATTCAGAAAAATCATGGGCAGCTAATCCAAACCTTTTTTCTGGCAAAGATAATCCAATAGCACCCCTCATACCTCGTGATAAAAAAGGATCGCTCTTTGACTTAGCCGGCCATACCCCTTCATTTAAACCTCCCAAAATAATACGGTCAGCAGTTAGCAGTCTAGCCTCCAGAGGGCCCAGTATAGATAACCTAGGGTGCGTACCATATCGAGGCCTAACAACTTGATCACGCATTAGTTGATTAAGAAGTTTTGAAAAATCTTTAGCATTTAAATTAGGTGTAATTTTGCCGTAAGATATTAGATCCTGAATTATTGACGAAAGCTTCTCACCAGATTCACCCACCCAAAGTCTTTCATCACCATATTGATCAGGGGTACTACAAATATTTTCTAAAACTTCAACTAAAGTTGTTGCCCACACATTAGCTGTCGATTTATCAATATTTGTTAATGGTAAAATGTATTGATGAAGTATTTGAACACATGAAATATCTTTAATATTTTTATCTATTCTCAGGCCACGTATTTTCCATTCTAATCTAGACCAAGTATCAGATACTTTGCCTTCAAGTTCGCCTAATGTACTTAATCTATGTTTAAAGAAATTTGCTAAAGCTACTGGATGGCAGGGGTCAGTAATAACAGTCATAAGAGACGAGACCCAACTGCCAATTTCTGTTTCCTCTAATGGTTTACCCAAAGAGCTGTCTACATTCACGCCCCAACGTCTTAACTTTGATTTTACTCTTAGAGCTAAAGCAGGATCTGGTGTCACCAGTGAAGCTGTTTGATTCGGGTTTTCTAAAGTCTCTCTTAAAATAAGCGAAATACATGAAGCTTCTTCTTCATCATTTTCTGCTTCTAATATTGACAAGTTCTTTATAGCTTCTTCAAAAGGTTTACTACCTGCAGATTCAGTTTTTCTAATTGCTGCTATTCGACCAGGCCAGTCTCCCGTCTCTTGAACAGGAATAAGTGCTTCCGAGATAATTATTCTTCGTGCAGATAATCCATCATCCTCGTTAATATAAGGCCAGATTTTAATGTCTTTTGGACTGACACCTATTGTTTGGGTAAGTTTTTTCAATGAATATTGTGGATGCTGTACACCAATATTCTCCCAAGATTCGCCTTCAAGGTTTTGCAAACCAGGTAGTACTATTAAACCTTCACCAAGATAAGACACACATTTAATAAGCTCTGCAGTAGCTTTTAAAGTACCTGTTGAACCGGCAATAATAACTGGGTATTTAGGCGGATTTTTATCCCATACAGATCGCAAGGCTTTGAGCAATGAAACTCGTCTTGCCATTGGCCCCATTAAATTTAATTCGGCAAGTCGCTTGGGCCAATAATCTTGAATTACTTTATAAACCTCTATTGAATTTTGGTAATGTTCTGCTGAAAAATCTCTTATTTGATCAAGATTAGTAATATTTAAACTATCAATTTCCTCCATATCTGCATCATCTAATATACTAATTAGAGGATCTGACATCGCCAAAGCCGCAGCAATGTTCATAGGAACTGTTGAAATTTTATTATGATAATATAAAAGTAGTTTAGCTATTTCAAAGCGTCGCTGAATATTATTAATGGCAGGCTTCACCATTCCTGATAATTCTCCTGGTTCAAATGGTGGTTCTTCAGGGTTAATATCAGCTAAAGCTCTTATCCTTGGTAGAATAGAAGTACCGCTCTGAGATGCAAAAGTCTCACCTAGAGCTCTAACAGCCCTTCGTGTTGGCAATAAAATAAGAGCCTCCTCAAGGCGATCCCTATAAATATCTTTAAGGCCTCGGGCTAACGCAGGTAAGAATGCAACTCCAGATGGCATGTTATATACATTTGGACTAACCATTGTATCCATTTAATTTTACTTGATTAATCACAGCCTCTGCAGCAATTAATGAATTAGGATCTCCTACATGCATCCAATAGCCTGGCAATTGCATACCGTAGATTTTTTTTCTTTTTAAGCTTTCATCCCATATCTTATTCCGCGAAAATTTTTCTAATTTAAAAGATTTTGCTAGTGCAGGTTTAAATATTTGAACTCCAGCATAAATATATTCAGAGCTTTCATTTGTTCGTCTTGTAAGCCTATTATTTTTATCGAGATCAAAATCGCCCTTTCCACTGTAACCAAGTGACCACTCTGCCTTTGCGCACAACAAAAGTTCATCCATCTGATTTGGTTTCCAATAATTGATTAACTTTTCAAGAACTGGTTCAAATTCAATCCAAATCGAATCAATATTACAAATCAAAATAGGCTTTTGGCCTAGCATGGGCAATGCTTTAACAACCCCCCCACCTGTCTCTAAAAGTAGATCAGTCTCGTCGGAAATATCTATTTTAAGGCCAAAATTTACACTCCTTAAGTGTGATATCAAATGCGGGGCAAAGGCATGAACATTAACAATTACTTTTTCTATACCTATATGCTTAAGTCTTTTCAGCATATGGTCAATTAATGGTTTCCCATCAATTTTTACCATTGCCTTTGAAATATTACTTGTAAGTGGTCGCATTCTAGTTCCGTAACCCGCTGCCATTACCATTGCCGTTTTAATCATAAAAAATCTCAGGTATATGTTGCTCCAACCATTGTCTCAACTCATAGCAGGCTGGGGTATTAAGATTTCTCATAAGGTGCTTTTTAACTCGGGGTATAAGATCAATATATTGCAACTTTTTATCACGTTTAGCCAGTCTTACAAAGATACCTAAAATTTTTGAATTACGCTGTGCTCCCATAATAGCATATGCTGATTGAAATTTTTCATCATTTTTAATACCTGCTTTCTGGCAAAACCTATCGATTAAAATTTCTTCGAGCTCTGGTGAGACATCACGCCGAGCATCTTCTACTAAACTCACCAGATCATATGAAGGATGAACAAAAAGAGCATCTTGAAAGTCAATTAGACCAATTTTTGATACTTCCTGCCGTTCACTAAGCCAAAAGATATTTTCAGCATGAAAGTCTCTTAACCCCAAGCCTGAAGCTGCCGATTTAAACGTAACAAAAAGTTTTTTCCATATTGAATGCCATTCTTGCCGTGCCTGATTATCAATTAGATGACCCAGATCTTTCGCATACCAATCTAAAAGTAAATCCACTTCAGTAAGCATCGCCAAATCATCATATTCCTTTACTTCCCAATAAGAATTTTTAAAGTTCATTTTTCTTGAAAAAGTACATCTGTAAATGGCTGCCAAACAATCAACGGCGGCATAATACAATTTCTTTTCTTGGTTTTTATTATTTTGAATAAATTTAGAGAATAAATTATCCCCCAAATCCTCTAATAATAACAACCCCATATCTAAGTCCGATGCAAAGATTTTTGGTGCTGAAAAACCCCTTATACGTAGTTCATTCGAAACACAGATGAATGCCTCTAATCTATTTCCTGCTAGTCGAGCCAGTGAGTTATATCCTATACGTTCACGATTATTAGTTTTTTTATTTTCAATTTCATAATTTTTTGGGTTTGCCTTAGGTGTGATCATTAATATAGCATTTTGATTTTTACTGCTTACTCTCTCGTATCTGCGCGATGAAGCATCTCCTTTTATTTGAGTACGTTCAAAATTCTGCCACCCACTTCTATTTAGAAAAATTTCTATATCCTTTGAAGTAGTCATAAATTTTTTTCAAAACCTTCTAGATAAGCTAATCGCCCATTATCATCGAATTTTAGATAAATATTATAAATATTTTTAGGTAATAAAGAACCAAGCTTTTCTGGCCATTCAATTACACAAACAGCATCTTCAAAGGCATCAAACAACCCAAGTTCATGTGCATCTTCAGGATATTCTAATCGATACATATCACAGTGCCATAGTTCAAAATTTTTCATATCATATATTTGCACTAATGTATAAGTAGGAGAAGGAACCTCTATATTTCCAAGTTCAGATTGTATCATTCCGCGAGCAAGTGTAGTTTTACCAGCGCCTAAATCTCCTGTTATTGCCAAGACATCACCTTTGGTCAAAATCTCCATAAGTTTAGACCCAAGGTTTAATGTATCATTTTCATTTAATAATTGTACAACTTGCATGCGGCATTGATACGCGCTTGCAAATTGATGACAAGCCTCTAAATAAGAAAAAACTAATCCACAGGGACAAAATATGCCAAAAATTAATTTCATAGACTCTGAAGGCACAAATCGGGTGGTCGAAACCAAAAATGGAACATCAGTAATGGAAGCAGCGGTACAGAATATGATACCAGGCATTGATGCTGACTGTGGCGGGGCTTGCGCCTGCGCAACATGTCATGTTTATATATCTGACGATTGGATAGGTAAATTAAAAGCTAAAGATGACATGGAGGACTCAATGCTAGATTTTGCAGAAGAAGTTCAAGATAATTCAAGACTATCTTGTCAGATACTTATGAATGATGAACTTGATGGTATCACTGTCACCACACCAGAAAATCAGTAGGCCTAAATAGATTTATTAAACAACTCGACATGAGACTGAGCTTCTGGAGCTTCTCTAGGCAAGTATATACTAACACATGTGCCCACTTCCTCTTCTGACTCTAACTCTACCCAGCCTCCATGGCGCTCTACAAACCTTTGAACCAGAGCTAGACCTAAACCGGTTCCGCCGCGACTACTTTTAAATGAACTAAAAACTTGGGGCTGTAGGTCTGTAGGTATTCCAACTCCATCATCTTTAACCCATATAATGACTCCACCACCATCAGCTTTCTTTCCCCCAAGCTCAATAACCCCGCCAGGTTTTGTAAATCTCAAGGCATTAGTTAATAAATTATACAACACCTGCTTTAATTTCACTTCATCTCCTCTAATTTTACCTATTTTAGAGTTTGATTTTAAGGCTAGTGAGATTTTAGTGTCCTCTGCCTTAGTGGCTACATAGTCCAAAGACTGCTCAAGTATTTGATGAATCTCAATATCACTTAATTCTAAGTCAAGAACATTTGCTTCGATAGCAGCAATATCAAGAATATCATTAATTGTCTTTGCAAGATCTTCTGATGCACTCTGAATTGCAAAAATATACTCACTTTGCTTATCTGTGATTTCTCCAGCACCGCTATTTTGAAGAAATTCAGAATATCCAGAAATCGTTGTTAATGGTGTACGTAACTGATAGCTGACATGTCCTACAAACTCTGACTTCATTCGATCCGCCTGTTCTAATGCTTCTGCTCTCTCTATCAAAGCAGCTTGTGCCTTTCTAGCGCTTGTTACATCCTCCCATGCCAATAAAGTTGCCCCATCAGGAAGTGGGCGGGAAAGCCATGTAAAAATTCGGCTGTCAGAACGTATGATTTCCCCAGAGTCTTGATGTCGAATTTCTGGGTTAGGGTTTGTTGCTCTTGCTCGCAAACTATTCCAGAAATCTGAATTATTATATAATGGTAAGCATAACTTAATTAAATAGGAAAAACGCGGGGAGTTCTCTAAATCATCTCCAGAAAGATTCCATATCGTTGCAAAGGCTGCATTGTGAATTCTTAATCTACCATCAGTTCCAAAAACAGCTATCCCTTCAGATAATTTGTCCAATGTTGCTTTTTGTACATTAATTAGCCTTCCCAATTCAGTCTTTAATTTTACTGAGTCAGTCATATCAGAAAAAAGTAGCGAAATACCTCCGTGTGAGTCACGCATTCTAACAAGCCTTAATGTTTTTCCATCTGGTAATGACCAAATTTCGTCAGGCATTTCTTCAGGCCATATCTTATAAAGCGCCAGCTCTGAATTTTTCCATGAAACATAATCAGATTGCGCAGGGATAAGATTTTTCTCATTCATATGATCAAGCCAACTTCCATGAGTAGGCCGAGTCTTAAGCCATTCAGTGTCTATGGAGCAAAGAGAAGTAAATGCAGCATTATGAAAAGTTACTTTTTGATCAGAACCAAAAATTACAACAGCTTCATCCATTTTATTTAGAATTTCGTGATGAGCGGTTTTGTAAGTTGATAAATTTTGTTTTAAACTTTCAACCTCAGCAGCATCAAGCGCAATACCTGCGACTCCCCCTGAAATTGGGTAGATAGTTATTGAGGTAGGCTTATTATTTCCATGCAGGATTATGTTTCTTACATTTGTAAAAGACTTATTAGTCTCTAATGCTTTTTTTCCTTGAACAATAATTTTATTGTCTAAGTGATTTTGCTCTTCAATAACTTTAGCTGAGTTACCACCACCAATTGCATCTACATAAGCTGCATTCACCCAAGTTATCTTACCTGTGCTCGTCATCCTCCATTTGGGAAAAGGGGAACGGTTTAGAATTTCTGAAAAGCTTGATGTCACAGAATTTAATTGATTACTTGGATTAGCATTTGATGAAAGTAATAACTTCAAATCAATAGTATTATTTTTATTGCTATTTAGCCAAAGGACAATCTGATTTCCTGTAACACGGCCACTTACTTTTATAATCAACTCATCAGACAGACTAATAGTTATTGAAAAAGGTAGGCCTGTTTTGGATAATCTAGCAATATTAATTCTTAAAGTTTCATTTGCGCCGTCTGAATTAGAAGTATTTAAATCAGCTATGAAATCTAGAAATTCGAGGAGTATACCATCGAGTGTGTCTGTGCTTTCTTGAGTATCTAACTCAGAAAAAAACTCCTGCGAACCATAATGCTTTGGCCGACCCCAACCTTTTTTTATATCTGGTATATAGCCTTCCCATATAATAGTTAGACCATCATACGACTCTAATACAGAAACAATCTTCTCGTTTTTATTGGATAAATTTAGATATTTAATTTTCCAAAACTGTAACCTTTTTTTACTAATAAAAAAAACTAATAGTAAAATAATAATTAGTAATACAACCAAAAATACAGAAGCCAAAGAAACGACTGAATCGATATCTAATGTTTCTTTAAACACATAAAACCTTTCAATTAATCGGGCATAGCCTGAACTACAACAATTTAAAAGATCTGTTTTTAGAAGTAATCTGTAAGATTTAAAACTTAATGGTCAATGGGTATTATTTTGAATTAAAGATACTAATTCACCCTTTATTTTATTTACTTTAGATTCATCATCGCTCTCAACCATTACTCTAATAAGTTTTTCAGTGCCCGACGGTCGAACTAATATACGCCCAGAGTTTCCAAGCATCACTTGCGACTCTTTTATAGCAGAAATAACCTCAGGTTTTTCCAGCGGTGAAGTTCCACTAAATGGAATATTCTCCAATACTTGGGGTACAGTTTCAAAGACATTAAGTACTTCACTGGCAAGCCTACCAGAACGTATTATTTGCGCTAAAATTTGCAAAGATGCTATTGTTCCATCCCCTGTTGATGCAAAGTCAGTCATTAATATGTGTCCAGACTGCTCTCCCCCCAGATTATATCCACCTTCTAGCATACGGGCTGCAACGTGCCGATCACCTACATTAGTTCTAATAAAGTCAAGCCCCTGACCTTCAAAGTAACGCTCAAGGCCAAGGTTTGACATAACCGTGGAAACTACTCCACCATTGGTTAATTGATCATTATTTCTCCAACCCGTTGCAATTAAAGCTAGAAGCTGGTCACCATCAATCAAGTTACCTTTTTCATCACAAATGAGGACTCTATCAGCATCACCATCTAAAGCTATTCCAATATCCGCACCGGTTTCGAGTGTTTTACTAATTATTGCATCAGTATGAGTTGAACCACATTTATCGTTTATGTTACTACCATTCGGGGACACTCCTATTGAAATAACTTCGTCTGCGCCTAATTCCCAAAAAGTATCAGGAGCTGTTTTATAAGCCGCACCGTTAGCACAATCTATAACTATCTTCATACCTTTCAGGCTCATACCAAGTGGAAATGTCCTTTTAGCAATTTCGATATATCTAGCCTGAAAGTCTTCATATCTTCTAACACGTCCTAACTTTTCATTTATAGCAAGCCCCTTTTTCCATCCTTCTTTCATTAAAGCTTCAATCGCTAATTCTGCTTCATCAGAAAGCTTTCTTCCATCAGGGCCAAATAACTTTATGCCATTATCAGAAAAACCATTATGCGATGCTGTAATCATAACGCCAAGGTCTGCCCTTAGACGCGTAGTCAATAAAGCGACAGCTGGCGTTGGGATAGGGCCGCAGAGTTTAACATCCATACCAACGGAAGCAAAGCCTGCAACAAGGGCTGGCTCAATCATATATCCAGATAATCGGGTATCTTTTCCTATAATTACAGAATGTTTGTGAATGTTATTTCGTAAAAAATACTTCCCTGCTGCCATACCAAACCTCATGACATTATCAGGAGTTAGCACTCCTACGTTCGCTGGGCCTCGAATGCCATCTGTTCCAAAAAAAAGTTTATTTTTTGCCATCATTAACCTAGGTGAATTGCTGTTATGTATTTATTTCTTAAATCACTAAAGAAACTGAAGCAAATTAACAAACCTTAATTCAATTTAGAGGTTGTTTAATAGTCGATATTAAAAATGAAAGAGATTTAATACTGCGCGCATTTATCCATATACCGTCGCTATATAATTGCTTATAGAGGGATATGAGTACACAACTGTATACATTCATACGTATGATTAGGACTGGGTGGATTCTAGCAAGACACGACGCTTTGGTACCATCAGAATATGCTAGCTCGGTTCCCATATTAGCTCGTATCTTAGGCCTAATCTCACGAATATTCACTTTACGCAATCTATCAATAAACCCTGGTGAAAGGTTAGCTTTAGCTTTAGAGAAATTAGGACCTGCCTACATAAAGTTTGGTCAAATACTTTCTACTCGCGGCGATATGCTTGATCCAGTTTTTGTTGAAGGTCTATCACGTCTTAAAGATAAAGTACCGCCGTTTTCCATGAAAGCTGCAGAAGATATAATCTTTAAGGAATGGGGCGTTAAATGGCAAGATAAACTCTCCCACTTTTCACAACCCATAGCAGCAGCCTCTATAGCTCAGGTTCATAAAGCCACTCTTCTGAGTGGCGAAGTTGTAGCTATAAAAATACTAAGACCTAATATTCACAAACGAATGCGTAATGATATGGATGTACTGCACATGGTAGCAGGAATGGCAGAAAGCTTAATTCCATCATCTAGGCGTCTTGGTCCTAAAAAATTTGTTGAGACAGCCGACAGGGCAGTTATGTTAGAGCTTGATTTAAGACTGGAAGCTTCAGCAGCCTCTGAATTATCAGAACCTTCAAAAGAAACAGGATTATTTAATGTACCAAAAATTTACTGGAACCATGGCAGTAAAAATATTTTGGTAACCGAATGGATTGAAGGCACTGCAGTTTCAGATAAAAAAATACTTGAAAAAGATAGGTTTAATCAAAAAGAAATAGCAAAGAAAGTTATGCAAAGTTTTCTTGCCTGCTCATTTGATTACGGAGTTTTTCATGCAGACATGCATGAAGGTAACATGATCATTGATTCGGATGAACAACTTTGGTTGGTGGATTTTGGAATTCTTGGTAGACTTGCGCCAGCGGAACAGCGTTTTCATGCAGAGATACTCTATGGCTTTCTAATGCGGGATTATACAAGAATAGCAGAGGTGCATTTTGAAGCTGGATACGTGCCAAAAAATCATTCAATTGAAGATTTTGCGAGTGCCTTACGTTCTGTAGGCGAACCCATATTTGGTCAAACTGCCGAAAATGTAGCTATGACAAAGGTACTACTTCAATTATTCGAAATTACAGAAATATTTGATATGCAAATGCAACCCCAACTTATTATGTTACAAAAGACAATGATGCAAACAGAGGGTGTATGTCGTCGTTTAGACCCTGAATTTGATATGTGGGAGATAAGTAGACCAATAGTAGAAAAGTCTATGCAACGTGAACTTGGTCCACAAGGGCACATAAACGACTTGCTACGTGGCCTAAATAAAGCAAGGCGCACATTAGAAATACTTCCCGATGCTACAAAAGATATTGCAGCATTAGCAAAGGCATGGAGTAAAGGAGAGATAGATTTAACAAAAAATAAAATGAATATTGATAAGAGCCCGTCTTATCACTCATGGAAAACCATGGCTATATTGTCATCCACTATTGTTGTTGTTATGAGTGGCATATGGTTAGTAGGCTAAAGTTAGAAATAGGTATATGAGGCATAATAAATGAATTTAGAAAATATAATTTCTGCAAAAGTAACTTTGTTTGCTCTACCCATATTCTTTATCGCAATCTTTATAGAAATATTGGCTAAAAAAATATTGAATGCTCGCGGTACACTTCACTCCAAAGATGACTCCGTTAGTATTTTTATGGGATTAATGAGTGTAGTTACAAACGGAGCGGCTGCTTTTATTACTCTGGGAATGCTCCTTTGGGCGGAACAATTTAAGATATTTGATTTACCACTTACTATAACAGTTATTATTGCATGTTTTATTTTAGATGATCTTCGTTACTATTTACATCATAGGATTGCACATAGATGCCGTTGGCCATGGGCAATGCATATAATCCATCACTCAAGTCAAAGATATTCGCTTGCAGTTGCATTAAGGCAAGGCTGGACTAAACACTTTACAGGTACAACAGTTTTAAAAATTCCTTTGGTTCTTGTTGGATTTGATCCAATACTAGTTATATTTTGCGGAGCATTAAACGCAGTATATCAATTCTTTTTACATACTGAAACTATACATAAATTACCAAAATGGTTTGAAGCAGTATTTAATACCCCTTCCCATCACAGGGTACATCACGGTAAAAATCCTGAATATCTCGATAGTAACTATGCTGGAACTTTTATTATTTGGGATAAGATTTTTGGTACATTTGTCCCGGAAAATGAAAACTCCTA
>CAJQGR010000036.1 GCA_905477785.1 uncultured Hellea sp. | reverse complement strand
GATCGACCTGGGTGCCAATAACTCTTGGTTGTTTTAGTATTTTGTAGATTATCTATTTTTACATTCATACTACTGAGTGCACTTAAGACATCAGCCTTTGCTGTAAATACATCAACTTTTTGTGTTCCGTTCCAAGCGCGTTTTGACTCAACTCGCCTTAACCCTGCCAAACTTTGTAGTTGATCCTCTGGTCTTGTTCCAAAATATACTGGTCCAGATTCAAAAAGTGCAACATGAGGAAAGCCTTTGTCAGCATTTCGCTGACTGGCTAGTAGTAAATGAATTAGTACGCTAGGTCTCATACAATTTAGATCATTAGAAATTGGATTTTCAAGAAGTAAATTATCGGGTCCACCATCGAAAAGCTTTGCATGGCTATGTTTGACAAAAGACCAGGTTATTGCTTCATTCATTCCACGGGTTGCAAGTGCTCGGCGCGAATGAATTGAGTTTTTTTGTTTGATAGTGCTTTCGTATGGGGATATTTTATTAAGTTCAGGTAATTTTATAGGTTGAATATTATGATATCCGTAAATTCTTATAATTTCTTCTACTAGATCTGCGCCCTCTTTAACGTCTCGTCTCCAAGTAGGAATATGCACAGAACAAACTTTGTTAATGTCTATTTTAAAACCTAAATCAGATAAAATTTTTATTACCTTATCTTCATTAATATCTAAACCTGTGAGACGTTTTGTTAAACCCAAGTCAAATTCTATTATTTTTGGAGGTTCAGGGATCTTTCCAGATTGAACAATTTCACTTACTTCGCCTCCACAAATATCAAGAACCATTTGAGTGGCTAGATCCAGTCCCTCCTTTAAAAATCCTGTATCTACGCCTCTTTCAAATCTATACTTAGCGTCTGTATTTATATTGAGCCTTTTGGCTGTTTTTCTTATCGTTAATGGATCAAAATAGGCGCATTCTATGAAAATTTTAGTTGTGCTCGCATTACAACCAGTTGAAGTTCCACCTATAATGCCACCAAGACCAAGAACAGCTTTATTATCGCTTATAACCACATCTTCTGGGTTAGTTTGATAATATTTTTCATCGAGTGCATTAAATTTCACTTTTTTTCCAACACTGACATTTATATTTCCTGAAAGCGATTCCGCATCATAAATATGTAGTGGCCGAGCACGGTCAAATGTTATAAAGTTTGTTATATCAACTAAAGCCGATATGGGCCTAAGGCCTATAGCTTTTAACTGATTTTGTAACCATTCCGGTGAAGGCCCATTTTTAACATTTTTGATAACTCTACCAATTATGACTGGACATTCTGTTAAAGCATTATTTTTTAATTGAATATCAGAAGCAAATCCACCTTTAATGTTTTTTATACTTGTCGTTTTTAGAGTCCCAATACCTACAGCTGCAAGTTCACGTGCTATACTATTAACTCCTAGCCAGTCAGGTCTATTTGGTGTTACCTCAAAATCAATAACGGGATCATTTAGTTTTAGTGCGACAGCCAAAGGGGTACCTACTGTAAATTCACTATTTAAATCTATTATACCATTATCTTCTTCACCCAAGCCAATCTCCTTACTAGAGCAAAGCATTCCTGCTGATTCTATCCCTCGAATATTTCGTGGTTTTTTGTCCAGTTTGAAATCAGCACCGGGTATATATGACCCCATAGGTGCATATGCCACTTTCATTCCTGCTTTAGCATTAGGCGCTCCGCAAACGATCGTTTTTTCACCATCTAAAGTACTAACGGTACAAATCTTTAATTTATCAGCATTAGGATGTTTTTTTGTATTAGTAATTTCTGCAACAGTAAAACACCTGAGTTTTTCTGCAGGATTCTCAACTCCTTCGACCTCAAGTCCTGAAATAGTCATTGTGTTAACAATTTCATCAATACTCGCATCAGTTTCAAGATGCTGTTTCAGCCAGCTTAAAGTGAATTTCATTAACTTAATCCTGTAGCGAGATTTGCTTGGTGTAGAGGCTCAAACCCATAATGCTTAAGCCATCTGGTATCGCTTGAAAACATATCCCTTAAATCAGGCATTCCGTATTTCAACATAGCAAGTCTGTCTACTCCCATACCAAATGCAAACCCTTGGTACTCATCTGGATCTATGCCACACGCCCGTAGAACATTTGGGTGGACCATTCCACAACCAAGAATTTCCATCCAATTATCACCTTGCCCAATTTTTATAGATGAACCAACTCTTTCATAACGCACATCCATCTCGGCAGAGGGTTCAGTGAAAGGGAAATGATGCGGACGAAATTGTACATCTACTTCAGTTTCAAAAAATTTAGACACAAAATCCATTAAGACCCCTTTTAGGTGTCCCATATGAATATTTTTATCTATGTAAAGACCTTCTACTTGATGAAACATTGGTGTATGAGTTTGGTCACTATCGCATCGAAAAGTTCTGCCAGGTGCTATAATACGTATGGGAGGTTTTTCGTTAATCATAGTACGTATCTGAACAGGAGAGGTATGTGTCCGTAAAACCTTCTTTGTTTTATTATCTTCAGAGGAGATGAAAAAAGTATCATGCATATCTCTGGCTGGATGACCTGGTGGGAAATTAAGTGCTGTAAAGTTATGAAAATCATCTTCTATATCTGGACCTAAAGCTATAGAAAAACCCATATTTGAAAATATAACAGCCATTTCCTCCATAACCTGCTGTAC
>CAJQGR010000035.1 GCA_905477785.1 uncultured Hellea sp. | reverse complement strand
TCTAAACAATAAAAAGCAAGTTTTAAATGAGCATTAATAACGAAAAAATGTCATCTAAGGATACAATATTAGCAAATGTTTTGTTAGTCAAAAATAAGATTGAGAAAACCCTAGAAAGCACACTACCTTGTGAAAACACCTGGCCAGTACGGCTACATAAAGCTCAAAGACATGCCCTTCTTTCTCCGGGTAAAAGGTTTAGGCCATTACTTTGTTATTTCGTGGCTAATGGTCTTGGCCAGAAAGATAACTCAGTTTTATTAGTTGGTTGCGTAGCCGAAATGGTTCATGCTGCATCCTTAATATTGGATGATTTACCATGTATGGACGACGCAGAAATTCGTAGAAACCAACCCTCAACACATGTGGCGTTTGATGAAAGTACAGCAATATTGAGCGCAACAGCACTGCTAAATCATGCTTTTTCAGTTATATCAAAACTTGATAATGTCTCAGACACCGTAAAGGTTAAGCTCGTCGACCTATTATCATATACCGTAGGTTCAGATGGATTGATCGCAGGTCAAATGGCAGACTTGTCTAATATTAAACTTAACACCTCTTTGGAAGAAGTTGAACGTCTTAATACGTTAAAAACTGGAGCACTTTTTGACTTTAGCATAGAGAGCGCTGCAATTTTATCAAATATTAGCAGAAACAGAAAACAATATCTGAGTGAGTTTTCACACTATCTCGGCCTAGCTTTTCAACTAATGGATGATGTTAAAGATAAAGTTATGACTCAGGAAGATGCATCAAAGTCGGTAGATAGAGATATTGGTAAAGCAACTATATTGGCAATAAAGGGATCAGAACAGTCACTAAGTATTTTAGAGAATTACCTTATTAGAGCAAAAAAAGCCTTATCAAAAGCTCAACTTACTAATTTAAATACTTTTGATGTACTACTTTACAATCAATTCTCCTTTTTAAATATGGATGCCATTAATTGATTGTTTTTATACTAGAATAAAGGCAATTTATCGCGGAGACTACACATGCAAAACCTGATATTTGACTGCTAATAAATTTATTACAGAAGTTGTAGAAGAAATTTAATAATAAATGAAAAATACTGATAAAATATACTTAATAAAAAGCATTGGATATACTTTTATTATTGTATGTTCATGGCTTGCTATACATATATATAGTGTTTTCTTTCATAGTTTAGATAGTCCTATATGGAAGACATTAATTTTAATTCTTATTCAATGCTGGCTTTATGCTGGAATTTTTATAGTTGCGCATGATGCAATGCACAGATCTTTATTTCCTAATAACCATTCTGTTAATGATATGGTTGGAAAATTAATAGTATTTATTTATGCGGGATTTAACTGGGAAATTATGCGATCATCTCATCATTCGCACCATAACTATTCTGGCACTGAAAACGACCCAGATTATTATACTAAAACCCCTCAAAATTTTTGGCCATGGTATTTAAACTTTTTCAGTAATTATTTTGGGATCAAACAAGTATTAGTCATGATTATATTTACTCTAGTTTATATATTTATACTGGGCGCTAATTATGAAAACACCATTGTCATGTGGGCTTTACCTGCAATTCTGTCTTCATTCCAACTCTTCTATTTTGGAACTTACTTAACACATAGAAATAATAAACCATTTGCTGATGCTCACAATGCTAGGACTAATGATTTTCCACTTTGGTTGTCATTATTAACTTGTTTCCATTTCGGCTATCATCACGAACATCATCTATATCCATATGAACCCTGGTGGCGCCTTCCCCATAGAAAAGCCAAATGATTGATAGTATAATAATAATCTGCATTAGCATTATTGGAATGGAAGTATTTGCTATATTTTTTCATAAATATTTTATGCATGGTCCTGGTTGGAACTGGCATAAAAGCCACCATAAATATACAGAAGGTTATTTTGAGAAAAATGATCTATACGCCCTATGCTTTAGTCTTATAGCAGCTTTATTATTTATTCTGGGTACTCTCTATTGGACACCTCTCTATCTGATAGCAATAGGTTTTACTATTTATGGGTTATTGTATGGTTTCGTGCATGACGGGCTTGTTCATCAAAGGTGGCCATTTAAATATACACCTAAAAGTGGGTATTTATATCGGTTAGTTCTAGCGCATAGAATTCATCACAATACAACAACCAAAGAAGGAGCTGTCTCTTTCGGTTTTCTGTATGCGGAACGCATCAGCAAATTAAAAATAAAACTCAAAGATAAGTGATCAGAGTTAATCAATTAGAACCTGAACTGCTTTTAAAATGTTATAAAGCCGGTGTTTTTCCTATGGCAAATAGTCGTGATGATAAAGAGATATTCTTTGTGGATCCAGAAAAGCGAGGAATTATTCCTTTGAATGGACTTCATATCTCAAAATCATTGAAAAAATTTATTAAAAAAATGAACTATAAAATAACAATCAATAAAGCCTTTAATGAAGTAATTAAAAAATGCGCTGAACCGTCGTACTCCAGAGGTGAAACTTGGATAAGTCATGATATCGAAAGAATGTATTGCGAATTACACTATTACGGAAATGCGCACTCAATAGAAGTCTGGGAAAGTAATAATTTAGTTGGAGGAGTTTACGGCTTGGCTATAGGCGGGGCTTTTTTTGGCGAAAGCATGTTTTCTGAAGAAAAAAATGCAAGTAAAGTTGCTCTTGTAAAGCTTGTAGAGCAGTTAGCTATGAAGAATTTTATATTACTTGATACACAATTCTTAACGAAACATCTGCAAAGTATGGGAGGAATTGAGATTCAAAGAAAAGAATACCACGAACTATTGAATAATGCTCTAAATATAAGTACAGAGTTTATATAACCATCAAGAAAGAAGTTTCAGTGCCTTCATTAAACAAAGGGTTTGCCTTTACAAAAACATTTATAATATCAGGGATGTTAATGCTGAGTGCCTGCAGTGGCCCAATTGATAGAAACAAAACAAAAGCTTTTGAAAGCACTTATTCGCCCAATCTGGATACTACAACACTAATAACAAACGCTAAAATAATTGACGGTACCGGATCTAATACTTTCAAAGGATCTATTTGTATTCATCAAGGTCGAATAAAAGTAATTTCGGTCAATCAAACAGTGAATACTATAAAAAATACAACGAATATAAATTGTGAATACACAAATTTAATTGATGCGAAGAATAAATATGTTACGCCTGGTATTATAGATGTGCATTCGCACTTAGGAAATTATCCAACCCCTTCTGTTTCAGCGCACAATGATGGAAATGAAATTACTTCACCAATTACTTCAGAAGTTTATGCCGAACATGGAGTTTGGCCGCAAGACCCAGGTTTTGATGAAGCATTAAAAGGTGGGGTAACTACATTACATATATTACCAGGATCAGCAAATTTATTTGGGGGACGGGGCGTTACCTTAAGAAACTACCCCTCTCGAACAGTACAAGGAATGAAATTCCCTAAAGCACCTTACACGCTAAAAATGGCATGCGGTGAGAACCCTAAAAGAGTTTATGGCGATAAAGGCGGGCCAGGTTCACGGATGGGTAATTTTGCCGGATATCGACAAAACTGGATAAGAGCTCAAGAATATCGAAAAAATCGGAATTCAGATCAAAGAAATACTTCTCGTAATTTACAATTAGAAACTCTAGCTGATGTTTTGGATGGAGAAATTTTAGTTCAAATGCACTGCTATAGAGCAGATGAAATGGTGCAAATTTTAGATTTAGCTAAGGAATTTGATTATAAAGTAACAGCTTTTCACCATGCAGTTGAGGCATATAAAATAGGTGATATTTTGAAAGAAAATGACACATGTGCTGCTATGTGGGCAGATTGGTATGGCTTTAAAATGGAGTCCTATGATGGAATATTAGAAAACATACCATTTGTTCATGAATCTGGTGCATGCGCTATGATACATTCAGATAGCGGCAGTGGTATTCAAAGATTAAACCAAGAAGTAGCTAAAACTTGGGCACACGGCAATAGAGCAGGTTTGAATATTAAAAAAGAAGATGCCTGGAAGTGGCTAACATCTAATCCAGCTAGGGCGCTTGGCATACTTGATCAAACGGGGACACTTGAGAAAGATAAGAGAGCAGATATTATTATTTGGAATGAAGATCCTTTTTCAACCTATGCAAGACCGGAAAAAGTTTTTTTGGACGGCCAATTACTTTTTGACAAACAAAATAATATTGCTCCTAAAAGTGACTTCCGCCTGGGTTATGGAGCTCAATAATGAAAAATATATTTATCTATATTCTACTTATATTTATGTTTTTATTTGATATAAATGTATTTGCAAAAGACCTCCTGATTACAAATGCAAAATTGGTAATTGACTCAGAAACATTCAGAGAAAATATGCAAACAAATACTAAGCTTCCTATTGATTATGAGGCTAATATTCATGAGAATATATCTATTTATCGCACTACCTATGGAAGAAAAGAACCAATAATTATCTTTTTTAAAGATTTAGATATTGATGAAATTAAATCTGAGCTCGACGGTTTGGATTATAAAACATATGACGCTGAAGGAAAATGGGTAACCTCAGGTGTATTTGCTCCATTTTCTTATTTAGGTATGGCAGATATTGGAGGAGAGGATTTAACCAATGACATTAGGTCTCCAGGATCTTTAACTTCTGTAAGTGAAAATGCGAGTGATAACTTCAATCCAAGTTCTGTTTTTATCGCTAACAATAGAAGGCATGGAATTACTCATGCTGCCATTTCCTTAGCGGCTGCTGGAAATTCTATTTTTGCAGGAACAGGTTCAATAGTAAATTTAACAGGTAAATATAATTCTATAGTAAAAGAAACTGCTTTTGTATTAGTACAACTTGGTCAACAAGGGACACTCAACTCTGGTGGGTCGAGGGCCGCTTCTCTTTTACAATTAAGAAATGGCTTAGAAGTTGCAAATTGTAATATTAATTCGGGTAGAAATTGTGAAAACTCACTTATAAGAGCAATATCTAATATTAATAATAATTCTGCTCTTTCTATTTATGAATCTGATCACCTTATACCTGTAATACGCGGTAACATTCCTCTTGTAATTTCAGTTGAAAGAGCAGTTGATATAATTAATGTGATTGAACTCAAAAACTCTTTCAGTAAGCTTGATATAATACTTCTAGGAGCTTCCGAAGCATGGAAAGTTGCAGATACTCTAGCAGAAAATAATATAAAGGTTATGATTGATCCTCATAATAATCTACCCACAAGTTTTGAAACAGTAGACTCATCACTTAAAAATATTATAATATTGGATGAAGCTGAAGTTGATTATGCAATAACGAATCTTTCTGCATTAGGGCTTCAAGGAGTTGGAACACTTACGCAACATGCAGGAAATGCAGTTGGTAATGGTTTGGACTGGAATAAATCATTTGCTGCAATAACATCTACACCAGCTCGTTGGTTCAATATTCCACTCATAAATAACTCATTAGTAATTTGGGATGGAGATCCGTTAAATATTACCTCAACACCTGTGCGCATGTTTATCAATGGTGAAGAGCAAAGTTTAACATCACGTCAGACACTATTACGTGATAGATATAACCCTAATACAAATAGTGATAAACTACACAAATATCGCTAAATAATACATCCAGTTTCAGTCAATAAATCAATCATACGTCTTCTTTCTATTGGTAAGGTTTTATTTACTCCCCACTGGAGCCTTGTTTCTAAAAAAAATCCTGTAAGTTTTAACCCTAAACGTAGATCTTCAGGTGTAATTCCTTCATTAGCTATTAAGAATTTAGGTAATAATAATAACTTATCCGCGTAAGGTTCTGCTTCATTAGCGCTGACAGCTCTACCTGATCTGGGTGAAACATGAGTTAAATTTTCTTTAGAACCAGAAGCTGCACAGGAATTCAGATCAAGGCCATACCCCATTGCAGATAACAAGCCCAACTCCCACTTAATATATAATGCCGGCCAAATTTTATGAAAAGTTATATTTTTTAGTACAACTTCAAAGGCTTGATAAACATTGAGATGGACTTCACGTTCAGGTAAACTTTCTCGTGCAATCCCGCATAAAGAATTTAAGGCCGCCAAAGATAGCCTATCTTCCATTATTTCTGCCGCATTATATTCTAATGGCTCTACTAAAAAAACACCTAAATGCTCTGATAGTCTAGCACTCCAATCGATTTTTACTTTATTGCCTGGTTGTAAGACTGGTCGAAATTTACGGCTAATGCCACCTCTAACAAGACCTAAATGACGACCATAATCTGGAGTTAAAACATCGATTATAGCCGCGGTTTCTCCGTGCTTTCGCGCAGATAAAATGTAACCTTCAGAGCTCCAATTCATTACGCATCGTACTCTAATCCAGTTTGCAAGTAATGAGACTTATCATTTTGCCAGTTATCCCTTACCTTAACAAAAAGGAAGAGATGAACTTTTTTACCCAGCCAGTCTTGCATATCATTCCGAGCGCTAGCGCCTATCGACTTAATAGTTTGACCACCCTTCCCTAAAACAATAGGTTTTTGACTGTCTCTACGAACATATATGACTTGATCAATTCTTATATCACCATTTTTTTGGTTTTTCCAACTCTCTGTTTCAACGGTGGATGCATATGGTAGTTCATCGTGAAGTCTCAGGAAAATTTTCTCACGTGTTATTTCAGCTGCCATCAGTCGCGATGGTATATCGGCAGCTTGATCAACCGGGTATAAAAATGGTGAAATAGGCATCAGATCTGCTACGTATTCTGAAAGCTTTTTTATGCCATCCATATTCAAGGCCGATACTATAAAAATTTCATTATAAATATTTAAAAGTCTGAATTTCTCTATCAATGAAAGGGTAAGATCGTGTGCTAACTCATCAATTTTATTTAAAATTAAAAATATTTTTTTATTTTGTATTCTTTTAAGTCCATTCGAAACCCTTATTGTATCATCGACAGATAAACGATCTTGCGATGTCCCATCATTCATTAAACATCGATGATAAGCAGGTGCGTCAACAACATGTAATATAACTTCAGAATCATTAACTCCTGTCCAAGCTGCATGAACCATTGATTTAGACAACCGATCTGATTCTTTGTGTGAAAAAATTCCAGGCGTATCTACTAAAACTATTTGAGCCTGTGAACCATCGCTTCCTGTAAGCATCGCTATTCCACGTATTTGAAATCGTGTTGTTTGAACCTTATGTGTAACAATTGAAACTTTCTCTCCTACAAGGGCATTAGTTAATGTTGATTTTCCAGCATTAGGAGCTCCGATAACAGCGGCAAACCCTGATCTATTCTGCATCTTTTTTTTCATGACTTCCATTTTTTTAATAGATTTATTGCAGCGGCTAGTTCTGCTTCTTTTTTAGAACGCCCTTTTCCAATTGCGGTCCCTTGGCCTATAACTTCAACTTCTATTTCAAAAAGAGGTTTATGATCAGGTCCCGTTTTTTTTAATAATATATACTTAGGTAATTCTTTATTTATAGATGCAACTTTTTCTTGTAATGTCGTTTTTGGGTCTTTTATTGCGCTACTTTTTGACACAAAAAGATTAGACCACTCTCTTTCATAAAAATTTTTTGCTGGTGTAAGGCCACCATCTAGATAGATAGCCGCTATAATCGCTTCACATACATCACCAAGTAAAGAGACATTACTTCTTCCTCCCTCCTTATCAAGAGCTGGAGAAATTAGTAATAAAGACCCAATATCTAGTCTTTTTGAAACTATAGCGCATGCTTCTTTTCTTACCATAGAGTTTAACCTTACAGCCATTTCACCCTCATTAGTATCTGTAGTATTATAAAGTTTCTCTGCTGTTAATAATCCTAAAATTCTATCACCTAAAAACTCTAATCTTTCGTAATTTACTATTGAACGCCTTCCTGATCCATAAGAACTATGAGTAATCGAACGGAGAGCTAACTCTTTATCATTAAAAATATACCCAATTTTATCTTCTAATCTACTTATATGCCGTTCGTTTAAGCTCATACTATAACTTTAAAAAAACGGTTTAATCTAAAATTAAACCAAGTCCATGGCTTCAGCAATGAGAACTTATTATTTACTGAAAACATTATCAATGATGCTTTACTTACGATATTCTCAGCAGGCACAAAACCAGCTCCGCCATTGATTACGGATACTCGGCTATCAGATGAATTGTCACGATTATCACCCATAACAAAGTAATGCCCAGCAGGAACAGTGTACAAGTATGTCTCATCTAGTCTTCCGTTTTCAATTGTATTATAAATCTCGTAATGTTTATCAAAATTAAATGACTCACTCCACTTTTCAGCTAATAATTCTTCTCCAGATGTATTAACTAAAGTTTCAGTTGCAATAAACTTTGAAATAGCTTTTTTACTATTAACAACTGGCTTGCCTTTAACAATTTGTATCTGTTCTCCTGGCAAAGCTAATACTCGTTTGATAAAATTTTTATTATCTCCTTCAGGAATAAAAACTATAACGTCACCGCGGTTTATTTTTCTTTCAAATAATCTTCTATTTTTTACTGGAAATGGGAGTGGAGATGCAGCGTATTTTCCATAACCAACAGAGATTTTAGAAGTAATTATATAATCTCCTTTCATCAAACCAGGAAGCATAGAGCTTGAAGGAATATGAAAAGGCTGGAAAATAAAAGTTCTAATGACGAAAGCAATTAATAATGCCCATACAATAGTACTAAAAAACTCCTTTATAGAGTTTTTCTTCTTAATAAGGTTGTCTTTCACAACTTATATCTTTCTAGACTCGATGATCGCGTATGCAATCGCATATGGGTAATCATCTGATAATGTTAAATGTACGAATGAATTACTATCACCTGGAGTTTTAGCTTTTAGTCGTTCCAAAGCTCCACGATGGAGAATTGCTTGTGGCCTACCTGAAGGGTCATTATGCACTTCGACATCTAACCACGATAAAGCACCAGATGATGAAGTAGCTAATGCTTTAGCAACAGCCTCTTTAGCAGCAAAACGTTTAGCAAAAAAAGATGCACTAGCAGATTTACTCTTACAGTACTCTTGTTCATGAAGAGTAAAAGTCTTATCAATAAATTTTTGACCAAATTTATTGATAGAGCTTTCTATCCTACTTATATCGCAAATATCAGTTCCAATTCCAATAATCATATCTTTACCCGTGAATCTTCAACTAATGTTCGCATTCTATTAATTGACTCTCCTAAACCACTAAATATAGATTCGCCAATTATAAAGTGCCCAATATTTAATTCAGCACATTGAGGAATAGCGGCTACCATTTCAACATTGTCATAATTTAGTCCATGACCAAAATGAACTTCTAAACCAAGTTTATTAGCTACTTTAGCTGATTTTTTAAAGTTCAGGATTAATTGATTGGCAAGTGAAATTTCACCATCGTCTAGTGCTTTTGCATAAGACCCAGTATGAAACTCAACAACCTTAGCCTCGGTTTGGCTAGCAGCATTTATTTGCTCATATTTTGCTTCTATGAATAGTGATACCCTTGATCCGTTATTATTTAGCTCATTAATTATAGGCTTTAGAACATTATGCTTACCTTTAACATCAAGACCTCCTTCAGTAGTACGCTCTTGTCTTCGTTCAGGGACTATACAGATAGCTTTAGGTTTAAGTGCTAAAGCTATATTTAGCATTTCTTGGGTTGCAGCCATTTCCATATTCAAAGGAATATTTTCTGATTTACAAAGCATTTGTAGACGATTTAAATCATCATCATTTATATGACGCCTGTCCTCCCGTAAGTGAGCTGTAATACCATCTGCACCTGCCTTAATAGCCTCCCAAGCTCCTGCTACAGGATCCGGATGTATTCCTCCGCGAGCATTACGAATAGTGGCTATGTGGTCAATATTAACTCCTAGACGGACATAATTAGATGGCATTATAGCAAACCTCTACTTCCAGGTTTTACAGCTGGTATTTTCAAAAGTTTTTCAGGTAAATCATTTTGATCATAATCAGGGAATTTTCGTGCTGCTAAACTGATTAACGGAACACCTATATTAGCTTCACCATTTGACCGATCAAACAAGCAAGCTCCCGCAACAACTGAAGCCCCTGTTTTATTAATAGAGTTTATGCATTCACGGGACGATAATCCAGTAGTTACGATATCTTCAACCATTAATACTTTCTGGCCTTTTTGAAGATTAAAACCTCTACGTAACTTGAACTCGCCTTCTTCACGTTCAACAAAAATTGATTCCAAGCCCATATGCCTAGCTGTCTCATAACCCGGAATAACACCACCCATAGCTGGCGCTACTATAATATCAGGTTTAAAGTTAAGAGATTTAGTAATTTTATTTGCTAGTGCTCCACATAGTTTAGAAGTTAAGACTGGATTTTTAAAAATGAGAGCTTTTTGTAAAAATATTGAGCTTCTACGACCTGAAGATAAAATAAAGTGCCCCTCTAATAAAGCACCAGCTTCACGGAAAATATTTAGTACTTCATCTGTATTCATAATTTTTTTTCATTTATATTTAAGGTGTTTGATCTTGTGCGATCTGCAGATACCACATAAGCGCTTGCACGCATAGCTGCAACTATTTGTAAAAGATGTCTATTATCAGAAACTTCTATATCAATAACCATATCAAAAAATGA
>CAJQGR010000034.1 GCA_905477785.1 uncultured Hellea sp. | reverse complement strand
TTATTCTTGATATTCTGGCTCGCGAAAAAACGCCAATACTTACAGGTGGTACAGGCCTTTATTTTAAATCTTTGATTGACGGCATTGCAAAGATTCCAAATATTCCATCAGATATTATATTGGAAACGAATAAATTTCGAGAGCAGAAAGGTATTAAAGGTTTGAGGAATTTCGCAGAAAAAATAGATTCTAAATCAGCAAATCGAGTACTAGGAAATGATGTCCATCGATTAATGCGTATTATAAACGTATATAAAGCTACAAATAAGCCTCTAAGTTTTTGGCAGGAAAATACTAAATCTGTAGTTCCAAGAATTTTTTGTAATTGTGCGGTTCTTCTACCTGAAAGAGAAATGCTTTATAATGCAATTAATAGCCGATTTGATGTAATGATGAAAAAAGGACTATTAAGTGAAGCAGAGCGTATATTTGCTCAAAACCTCGACCCCGGCCTACCCATTATGAAAGCTATCGGTTTGAGAGAGTTCTTTCCATATTTTAGCGGTGATATTAATTTGGATGAAGCTGTTGAGCTAGCTAAAAGAAATAGCCGCCGTTTCGCTAAAAGACAATTTACTTGGTTTAGAGGTCAATTAAAAAACTGGAATGAAATAAAAACTAAGGCACAACAGAAAAAGTTTGCAAAGAGTATTCCGTATGAAGTTTAAATTTACTTTACCGATAAAGTTTACTATTTTTATAATTTTTCTTTTGGGAGTTCTAGTTTTCGGATTTCTAGAACCTATTTTTTTATCTTCTAATCAAATTAATGATTTTTTTTTAGAAGTAAGGGATACATATTTTGCTTTACCTTTAACAATATTGATTTTTTGTGCTTTTGCTTTTCTTGGTGTTCCGCAATGGATATTAATTAGCGGGTCTATATTTGCATTTGGTCCCCTATATGGTGCATTTTATTCATGGGTATCAACATTAATTTCCGCTGCATTAACTTTCTTCATTGGTTATTGGCTGGGTAATGAAAAGATAAATAACTATAATGGAAAAAAAATAGTTTTACTGAAAAGATTTTTAAGTAAAAACGGTCTTTATAGTAGCTTTATTGTACGATTGCTTCCAAGTGGACCCTTCATACTTGTTAATATGGCAGCAGGTGCCTCACCAGTTAAATTGGCATCATTTTTAATTGGTACGAGTTTAGGTATTATTCCTAAAATATTAATTTTAGCATTTCTCTCAAATAGAATTCTATCGGTCACTGAGGGGCATCTGATTTCGTCAGCAATGATTATCATAGCTTTTATTATCTTGATTTTTGTCCTTATTATGAATAAATTTTACAAATCCGAAGATATTTCTAATAAATAATGCATATTTAACGAAACTTTAATATGATATACTTGCTTTTTTGTTCAGCAAAAAGCATTGTTATATCAAGTATAAAACTTTTAATGTTAGGCGATCATGTTTTCTTTTCTTTTGAGCACTATTTCATCAGATATAGCCATTGATTTGGGTACTGCAAATACATTAGTTTATGCTAAGGGCCAAGACGTAGTTTTAAATGAACCTTCTGTAGTTGCATTTTCTAATCGAAACGGTAGAAAAGTTGTACATGCGGTTGGTAAAGAAGCTAGTAATATGCTTGGACGTACACCAGCTCACATAGAAGCCATTAGACCTATGAAAGACGGAGTTATAGCAGACTTTGAGGTAGCTGAAGCTATGATAAGTACTTTTATTAAAAAAGTAAATAAGTCATCTTTTATTCTTCGTAAACCACATGTTGTAATATGTGTTCCATCTGGAGCTACTGCTGTAGAAAGAAGAGCAATTCACCAGTCAGCTGAACAAGCAGGTGCAAAACGCGTTTATTTAATTGAAGAACCTATGGCCGCAGCATTGGGCGCAGGTTTACCAATTCATGAACCTTCAGGGTCGATGGTTGTCGATATAGGTGGTGGGACAACTGAAGTCGCGGTGTTGTCTCTAGATGGAATAGTTTATTCACGATCAGTAAGAGTAGGTGGCGATGTGATGGATGAGGCCATAATACAGTATGTGCGTCGTACAACTAACTTGCTACTAGGTGAAATGTCTGCCGAAAGAGTCAAAAAAGAAATAGGATCAGCAACTATGCCTGATGACAATGAGGGAATGATGGTTCAAATTAAAGGACGTGACTTGATGAATGGTATTCCTAGAGAAATTCGCGTAACAGAAGCCATGATAGCAGAAAGTTTAGCAGAGCCAGTTGAGCAAATAGTTGAAGCTGTAAAAAGTGCTCTTGAGGCAACCCCACCTGAGCTAGCAGCAGATATCGTAGATAAAGGAATAATGCTGACAGGCGGTGGAGCTTTACTTAGAAACTTAGATGTTGAATTGCGAAACCGAACTGGATTACCTGTCTCAATTGCTGATGATCCGTTGTCATGTGTAGTCCGAGGTTCTGGATTTGTTGTTGAAAACTTAGCTAAATGGAAAAATGTTCTGTCAAGTGGCGTTTAACTGTATTTAATTGGGGAGCTTTTGCTTCAAATTATGTTAGGAAGCAATTCAAATAGTACAAAAGCGTCTAATCTTACGTATATTTTCGCTTTAATTCTGGCGGGTGGTTTATTTTTATCTGACCGTGGATCGCAAACAATATTTTTGCAAACAAGATCAAATATTGAAGCTATTGCATCTCCAGGAATTAAATTATTTTCAATACCTATAACGATGCTTGAAAGAATATCCAATGCAATTGAAGAGCGAACAAAAGCCCTTTCAGAAAATAAAGCCTTAAGAAGCGAATTATACGAATTAAGAGACTATCAACAAAAATCTCGGATGATGGAGCTAAAACTATTTAGACTGGAGCAGTTATTGAATTCCTCAAATGAAATAGACAAAAATAAAGAGCAAACTGTTGCTCGTTCATATGGGGAGGTTAATAGTCCATTTGTTAGATCTTCATTAATTGATGTTGGCAAGAAAAATAATATACAAAAAGGCTATGCTGTCAGTACAGTCGATGGACTTTATGGTCACGTGCAACGCGTTGGAAGTAAATCTTCTAGGGTATTACTTTTAAGTGATATTAATAGCCGTATTTCAGTTATGTCCCTTCGTTCTAATTCACGAGCTATTATGTCTGGTAACAATAATGATTTCCCTAATCTGATATTTTCCAATAATTATCAGGGTTGGCTTGAAGGAGATACCGTATTGACTTCTGGTGATGGTGGTATGCTTCCTCCCGGTTTGGAAGTTGGCTCAGTAATAAAGGACGCTAAAGGAAAATTAGTTGTTAATTTGAATACTAATGGTAAAGCTATAGATTGGGTCCTAGTTACCCATTATAGCTCTATTAAAAGCCCTGAATTTGAAACTGATATGAAAGAAAAGCAAACCGAAGGTTTATCGAATATATCAGAGGTATTTTAATTATGCCATTGCATCCAGTTTCTCAGCCTTTTGCTCGCGGAGGTTTATTGGTAGGCTCATTGCTGATGTTAATTTTAATATTTGTTTCTGTTACAAATTTTAATGCTTTTAATACAGTAATAAATTTTATTTACTTACCCCTTATTGGAATTTGTACATGGCCACGTACAGATAAAATCGTCACATCAATTTGTATAATATTTATATTTGGTCTAACGCTTGATATTGTTTCCTCAGGTCCATTGGGTTTATGGGCTTTGGTATTTTTAATTAACTTTGCAATATTTAAGCCCCATATGCGACTGAAAGCTTTAGTTTTTAAAACCGCTCTTTTTTCATGGTTATTAGTAGTACTTTTTTCATCAATTCTAGTTTATTTTTTTGCTTGGTTTACAATAGAATCATTGCCTAAATTTTTACCCTTAATTTTTCAAATAATTTTATCAACTTGCCTTTTTCCATTTGCTTATGGTTTAAGACATTTTTTAAAAAAAATATTTATAGACCAATTTCTGCGTGATTTAATTTAATGGTTCAAAGTGAGATACATAACCAAATTTCCATAAACCGAAGAGCAGCTATATTGGGTACTTTAGGGGCTTGTTTGTTTGGGGTTTTGTCTAGCAGACTGTACTATCTACAAATATTAAAATCTGAAGATTATAGAGCTCTCTCAGATGACAACAGGTTTAACTTTAATATAACTATTCCTTCTCGCGGCCGAATATTGGATAGGCATGGTAAGTATCTAGCAATAAATAGTCAAAACTACAGTCTTGTGCTAATTCCTGAAAGGGTCAAAGATATTGAAAGTACATTATTTAAGCTTAAGCAAACATTATCGCTAAGTAATTCTAATATAACTCGCATTAAAAAAAATATAAATAGACAGGCTAGCTTTGTTCCTGTTCTTATTAAAGAAAACTTAGACTGGGCTACATTTTCTAAGTTCAATTTTCAAACACCTGATTTTCCAGGGGTAATTCCGCAGGTTGGTTTAGGAAGATTTTATCCTAATAACGGTCTTTTTTCTCATACAATTGGATATGTTGGTACACCTAGTACCAAAGATATTGAATATGATAAAGATCCATTATTAAAACAACCTTCGTTTAAAATAGGTAAAACAGGTATAGAGGATAGCGCTGATAAATTACTCCGCGGCAGGCCTGGAAAGCTTAAAGTTGAGGTGAATGCTTCGGGACGTACTGTACGAGAGTTTCCCGTCGATACTGATGCGCCTGTAAATGGAAAAGATATTTGGTTAACTCTGGACTCTGAATTGCAAAAAAAAGCTGCTGAACTCTTTGGAGATGACAGCGGTGGGATAGTTGTAATGGATGTTCTTACAGGAGAGTTAAGAGCAATGCTATCGATGCCAACTTTTAATGGAAATCTTTTTGTTTCGGGAATAACACAATCTGAAATGGATAAACTCAATAATGATGAAAGGCGTCCCCAATATAATAAAGTATTGGCTGGCGGATATCCACCAGCATCAACTTTTAAGATGGTTGTAATGCTTGCAGCTTTAGAAGGTGGTTTCATAGATCCCAAAGATAAAGTAATATGCAGTCAAAAAGTTAATTTAGGCAATCGTACTTTTCATTGTTGGAAACGTGGGGGGCATGGACCAGTTAATATGCGAGAGGCTTTAAAAGGTTCATGTGATGTTTATTTTTATGAATTAAGCCAAAAGGTAGGCATCGAAAAAATTGCATCTATGGGCCGTAGGCTTGGGTTTGGTGAAAAATTTAGTATAGGACTAAAAGGTCTAAAGTCAGGAATAATGCCTGATCCTAAATGGAAAAAATTAAAACTGGGAAATAGCTGGAAAGTTGGTGACACCATAAATGCATCTATAGGTCAAGGGTTCGTATTATCGACACCGCTGCAAATGGCTGTAATGGTAGCACGTATTGCAAATGGCAAAGATTCTTTAACTCCTAATTTAATTATAGAACCAAATTTAAAAAAATTTCAAAGTCTTGGTATCAACCCCTCTCATATAGCTTTTGTGCAAAAGTGCATGCTAGCCGTGTGTGAGGAACCTGGAGGAACGGCTTATAAAAAATATGGCTTGGAATTAGGACAATTGCAAATTGCAGGTAAAACAGGAACTGGGCAAGTAAGAGGAATTTCTGAACAAGAACGACGTTCAAAATTACGAAGAGATGAAGATTTGCCATGGAAGTTGCGTGATCACAATGTATTTGTTGGTTATGCACCTTTTAAAAGTCCAAGGTTTGCAGTTAGTTGTTTGGTTGAACATGGTGGAACAGGATCCAAGCGGGCTATAGAAATATCTAGATCTATTTTAAAAACAGCTTTGGAGAGGGATGGTATTTCAAATAGTAAAAATATTAAAAGTACTATTACTACCAATGCATAATTTATTTCTAGATTACACAAAGACTACTTCTAAGTTATCAGACATTAACTGGTTATTAGTTTTATTAGTTTTTTTATTGGGACTATCAGGCGTAGCTATGATTTTTGCGGCTACTGGAGGCGATTGGTTAGGGGGAGCTAAACAACATTTTTATAGGTTGATCTTTGCAACTTTTTTTATGTTATTAATTGCATTAATAGATTTAAGGTTTTGGTACACGATTTCTTATCCATTTTATATTGTAATTTTGATGCTTTTAATTTCTGTTGATATAATGGGTGTCACAGTCAATGGATCAAAGCGATGGATAGATTTGCAAATAGCAAACTACGAACTAGCTAGAGTACAACCTTCTGAGTTAATGAAGTTAGGTATTGTTTTGACATTAGCTCGGTTTTATCATGATCTCCCGCGTTGGCGTGTATCAAGCGTTTATGGATTATTGGGAGCATTCGTAATTATATTTGTTCCCATGTTTTTAATTATGCGTCAGCCAGACCTTGGAACAGCATTATTAGTTGCGGCAACAGGAGCATCCATCGTTTTTTTGGCGGGTATTACGTGGCGTTTATTAGCTAGTTTGTCAGTTTTTTCTTTTATTTCTATTACTTTATTTGTTGTTTTTGGCTTAAAACCTTATCAACGTGAACGTATTTTGACTTTTCTGGACCCGTCACATGACCCTAGCGGGGCTAGTTATCACATCATACAGTCCAAGATTGCATTAGGAAGTGGAGGTTTTAATGGCAAAGGTTTTATGAATGGCACTCAACGACAACTTGAGTATGTTCCCGAAAATCGAACAGACTTTATATTTACTGTGATTGGTGAAGAATTCGGATTAGTTGGTAGTTTGCTGACTATAGCAATTTACATTGCTATTATTGGTATATGTCTGTGGTTGTCAGCTCAGTGCAAAAAGGTCTATTCGAAACTTTTAATACTTGGATTTATTGTTACTTTTTCACTTTATGTATTTATAAATTTAGCAATGGTTATGGGGTTAGCTCCTGTGGTTGGTGTTCCTTTGCCTTTAATATCTTACGGCGGTACAGTACTTCTTACAGTAATGACAGGTTTTGGTTTAATTTTATCCGCATATATTCATCGGGAAACAAAGTTACCATCAAGTAAATATAAGAATTGAATTAGAATGTTTAAACATTAATTAGTTCTCAATTGTATTTTTATGAAAAACTAACCGTTACGGAACTTGACCGTGCTGTTTAAAAGCTTAAGTAAATATTTTAGTTATTTATATGGGGAATAATATGGCTTCAGTTGGCACAGCACAATGGTCATCAAAATTTGCGTTTATAATGGCTGCGGTTGGTTCTTCAGTCGGATTAGGAAATCTATGGAGATTTTCAGCTGAACTCGGTACAAATGGTGGAGCAGCCTTTTTAATCATTTATGTGGCATGCATTATTTTTGTTGGAATACCCGTATTAATGAGTGAATTTATTATAGGCCGGGCAGGTCAGTCTGCTAGTGCTGTTGGTTCACAAAATGATCTTGCTGTTCGTAGCGGAGTTTCTAAATTATGGAGTGCAGGTGCTTGGCTTGGTATGATGGCATCTTTTTTAATTGTCAGCTTTTATTGCGTTGTTGCTGCTTGGGTTCTGAACTACTTATTTAGGTTTTTAACTAATTCATTCTCCAATCTATCTCCTGAATTAATATCGGATCAATTTGGAACTATGCTAAATGAACCCTTAAGTGTTATGCCATATTTTCTTACATTCGCCCTATTAACAATATGGTTAGTTGCTCGAGGAGTTAATAAAGGAATAGAAACAGCAGCGCGCTTACTAATGCCCTTATTCTTTTTGCTTCTTATTTGTCTAGCCGCTTATTCTGTTGTAACGAGCATTCCTTCGGGCGGTACAGGAAAAGCTTTAACTTTTATGTTTACTCCAGACTTTTCAAAAATCACTCCTCAGGTGGCAACATCTGCTCTTGGGCAGGCTTGTTTTTCAATCGGAATTGGTAATGCAATCATGCTAACCTATGGTTCTTACTTACCTAAGAGCGTCAGTATTCCAAAAGCAGCAGTTGGAATTAGTATAGCTGATACACTAGTAGCATTAACTGCAGGACTTGCAATTTTTCCAATTGTTTTTGCCAATAATTTAAGCTTTAATGCAGGTGCTGGAATTTTCTTTATAACACTTCCAACGGCATTAGCCAATTATTGGTATATTGGTGCTGCATTTTTCTTTTTAGCTTTCTTTGCTGCAATTACCTCCTCAGTGTCTTTACTCGAGCCTTCAGTTGCTTATGTGGCTGAGAAGTATAGCTTAACAAAAAAGAAAGCTGCATGGATAACTGGGTTCGCAATTACTGCACTAGGATTTGGGTCGCTCTATTCTCAGAAGTTCTTTGACTTCATAGACACTGGCCTTGCCGGCCCGATTCTGGCTCCTCTATCCGCTTTGCTTATAGTTTTATTCACAGGAGCAAGATTAAATAGAAGTATTATTTCTGAAGAGATATCAGGTGAAGGTGAGAAATTAGGTAGATTTGTGATGTTTTTTGTAAAATGGATTGCACCAGTCTTTATGAGTATGGTTTTGATACTAGGAGTCCTTCAAAAGTTTCTTCCTCAACTTTACTCAAAAATTTCAGGAGGAGTAAGTTTGATTGCTCTTATGGTAATCGTTTATGTGCTATTATTCCTTTTCCATAAAAAAAATAAAGTTTAAATAAAATTTATTTTTACAAAAGAAATATAAAATACGTCATTAGGGTTTTATATGTTTAGACTCAGTTTTTTGAATATAGTTTTCTTAATGTTCATAAGTGCATGTGCAACAGTTGATATATCTAATTCTCCAGTAGCTAAATCAGAGATGAGCAATGATATAGAAGAAGAAAATATTGTTAGAAAAGCTTCCGCTAGGTTAGCTGCAGTGTTTTCTAAAAACCGATTTGCTGTAAAAAACAATAAAAAACAAATGCAGTTTGCTGCTAAAGTACTTTTGAAGGGCCTATCGGATAACGAAGTTATAAATAATTCTGATCAGAGTTATGTAGAAACAGTGGATAATTTAGAAAATACTTTATCTGACATTCGAATTGCTTCGTTGCACGTTAAGAAAACAGTTGACTCTGCTGAGTTATATTTGTCTACAGCAGCAACAAAAAATTCCTATATGGAGGAATTATATAGCCTTGAGCAAGCGCTAATAGCCTCACGTATGGCTTTGCAAGCATTTGAAGATGCACTCATAAAAACTTCAGGAAACACCAACTTTGAGGAATTTTCAATATATAAAAATTTAGTTGATAGGTTACGTGATGTAACTAATAGTTTCAGTGATCGTACTATTACGAATTAATTATTTAATTCTATTAAATGAATTAACCCCATAATTCTTTTGTAGCAGGATATATTATACCCTGCTTATAATCCATACCTGATTTACGATCCTTTAATAATAGCAATGGACCATCTAAATCAATATAATCTGCAAAGCATTCAAGAGACATTATAGGTGCCATTGCTAATGAAGTACCGACCATACAGCCATTCATTATTATGAAACCCTTTTTTTTTGCTTCATAAATTAACTTTAGTCCTGCTGTGAGTCCTCCGCATTTATCCAGTTTAATATTTATAGCCCTATATCCTGCATCCCAAAGTTTATCTAAGTCATCGATTGTATGCAGTGATTCATCGGCGCAGATTATCGGCAGATTTTTGGAATATTCAGGGATTAAGGAATAGTTTTTGTCAGGCAATGGTTGTTCTACCATTGCAATAGGAAAAGCTTTAAGTGCATCAAGAAACTCATTTATATTTCTTGCATCTAAGGACTCGTTAGCATCTATTATTAGTTGTATATCAGAACGAGCTTTTAATACTGCTAAGCATGCATTTAAACCTGAAAAGCCGTTTATTTTAATTTTTAATATTGAAAAAGAGTCAGCCTTTTTCGCTGCTTTTTTAATATTTTCAGGTGTATCTATTGATAATGTAAAAGCTGTTTTCCTGGGTCTGGCCACGGGAATTTTCAAAAGCTCTGATATTGATTTATTTTTTATTTTTGCCTCCAGGTCCCAAAGAGCACAATCGATTGCATTACGGGCGGCTCCAGCGGGTAATAGAGACTGCAATTCTATATTTTTTAAACCCTCTTCTATATTTGTTCTCACTGATTCAATAAGGCTTACTACGCTTTCTGGTGTTTCATTATATCTTGTGTATGGACGACATTCACCATAACCTTTGAATTTATTTTCTGTTATGCTAACTTTGACAACTGTAATTTCAGTAATACTGCCGCGCGATATTCTAAAAGACCCTTTAATTGGCCACTTTTCTGTTGTTACTTTTAATTTTCTTTTCATAAACAGTCTTGACCTCTAGCTCAGTGCTTTTATCGTTACTCATATGCTTTCAAACTTCAATACAATTTCTGATAAGTATAAATTATCAATTAAAGATAAGGTTTTACTTGTCGATGTATTTGGGTCTTGGACAATCAAAGATATTGATAATGTTGCATCTAAGTTTCAAGTCGACCTTGAATCCATGGACTACAGTTCAGTTGAATATAATTTCTCAAAATTAAATAATTTAGATACGGCAGGGGCTTTTATACTTTGCCAGGCATTAAAGGGTAACATTGGAGATAAATGTGAGTGGGAAATTTATGGTAGTGATAAAGCTTATTATACATTGATGGAACTGGTAATAGGTTCAACCAGTTTCTTCATAAATGATAAAAAAAGAAGATGGTACGATATTTTAAGTAATATTGGTAAAGCAACTGAGAGGTTCTTTAATGAGTTTGTTGAGACACTAGCTTTTTTGGGACAATTTTTTATGGTTTTCTCTAACTTCATTCTTCGACCACATAAGGTGCGATGGAAATCTGTAGTTTCCTTGATTGAAGAAATCGGACTAAATGCAGTGCCAATAGTTATTACACTTTGTTTTTTTGTAGGTGCCGTTATTGCTTATATGGGTGTCAATCTTTTAGCAGCCTTTGGGGCCTCGATATTTATGGTAGATTTAGTTGGTATTTCTGTATTGAGAGAATTAGCGCCTATCATAGTGGCAGTTTTAGTAGCTGGCCGTTCTAATTCAGCTTTTACTGCTCAAATTGGGGCGATGAAGATGCGTCAAGAAATTGATGCTTTAAAGGTAATAGGATTAGATGCATATGAAACTTTAGTTTTCCCAAGAGCTTTAGCTTGCATTATTGCATTACCTATTTTGACATTTTTAGGAATGATAAGCGGTATTTTTTCTGGTATGTTGATAGCGTGGATGACTATGGATATCTCCCCTATATTATTTTTAGCTCGATTAAGTGAATCTGTTGGTATCGAAAGCTTTTGGGTTGGCTTGGTAAAAACTCCATTTTTTGCAATCGTGATTGCAATTATTGGTTGTAGGCAAGGGTTGGCTGTTAGTGGCAGCGTGGAATCATTAGGCTCTAGAACCACTCAGAGCGTAGTTCAGTCAATTTTTGCTGTTATCACGTTAAATGCAATTTTTGCCATTTTATTTTATCAAATGGGGGTGTAATGAAAAAATATCACCCTATAGAGGCAAAGGGCATAACCACTAAATTTGGTAGAAAATTTGTTCACAAAGACCTTAATTTTCATGCCGAAGAAGGTAAAATAACAGGAATAGTAGGAGGGTCTGGTTCGGGTAAATCAGTTCTAATGAATACAATGCTTGGTTTAATTGAGCCGCAGGAAGGGGAAGTTTTCTTTAATGGCCTTAACCGAAAAAGATTCAAAAAAAATGATATATTAGATATAAATAATTCCATTGGTGTATTATTCCAAGGTGGAGCGTTGTTTTCATCACTTACTATATTGGATAATATTCTTGTTCCTTTAAGAGAATATACAAATTTGAATGAGCAATTATTGCGTGGTATCGCTATCATGAAAATACATATGGTCGGTCTGTCATCTGAAGTTTTAGATTTATATCCTTCCGAATTATCCGGTGGCATGAAAAAAAGAGCAGGATTAGCCCGTGCTTTGGCTTTAGATCCAAAATTATTATTTTTAGATGAGCCTACAGCAGGTCTTGACCCTATAGGAGCTAATGCATTTGATGAATTAATTTTGCGTTTGAAATCCTCTATGGATCTGACAGTTATAATGGTCACTCATGATTTAGACAGTCTTTTGCATACTTGTGATAAAGTAGCTGTCTTAATAAATAAACAGATTGCCATTATAGATAGTCTGCATAAAGTAGCTAAATATGATAACCCTTGGGTTAAAGAATACTTTAATGGCCCCAGATCGCGATTTAATTAATTAAATAAATAGAAGGTAGAATGTTTATATGGAAAAAAAAGCTCATTATGCTTTAATAGGAACATTTGTTTTAGTTTCTTTGGTTGCTATACTAGCTTTTACTGCATGGCTATCTAATGCTCAATTTGATAAAAAATTTGATAAATATGAAATTTCTTTCAAAGGAGGGGTTCAAGGCCTTTCGGAGGGTACAGAAGTACGTTTTAACGGTCTAAAAGTTGGAGATATTACTGAATTACGGATTGACCCTAATGATAATAATTCTGTTATAGTTAACATACAGATTGAAGCTAATACGCCCATAGATTTTGCAAGTGTTGGTCGAATGGAACCTCTTGGATTGACCGGATTGAATTACATACAAATTATTCCAGGAGGGCCAAATTCAAGATTAATCAAAAACTCAACTGATAAAGATCCATTTAGATTAAAGGGAGAAGCTAGCCGTATAGACATATTACTTGGAAGTGGCGGTACAGTGATGGAGTCATCTCAAGCTGCTCTCGCAAGAATAAACGCAGTTATGACGCCGGAGGCTATAATGGACTTCCACGAAATTTTAAGTAATTTAAAATTAATTTCAAGTAATTTTGTTGATCTTAAGATTGACCCTGAAATTTTTAATCGAACAATGTTATCTATTGAGCAGGCTTCTAAAGATGTCTCTTTAGCTGCAGATGCGGTTGATGTAGCAGCAAAAGATTTTGATGTTTTAATCGAAACTGATGTAAAATCAGTATTTGATAAATCAAAAATTACAATGGAAAATTTAGATAAATCTTTAGCGGCATTAGAGGTGTTGTCAAAAGATTCAAGTCAATTAATAATTGATGGCCGTGATGCTATAAACCGATTATCAAATTCTGGACTTACAGACCTTGAAGAAACAATCGATAGTATTAGACGTGCAGTACTAGGACTTGAGAGCATTCTTATTAATTTTGAACAAAATCCAACTGCATTTATAGTTGGTGTGCGTGAAGAAAAAGTGGAGTTACCTCAATGAAGGCTTTAAAGTTTTTATCTTTTAGTATGGCAATATTTATGATTGGATGTACATCTTTTCTTTTACCCGAACCCGCGCCTGCTAATCTAGTGTACAGGTTAGGAGTAACACAGCAGTCTATACCTAAAAGTCAGAAAGCTGTAATTATTAGAGTCGATAGACCAAAGGCTTCTAGTTTCTTGCAAGGTAAAGATTTAATTGTGTCTTTGAGCGATCTAAGGCTAGCTTCTGTCGAGCAGGCACAATGGGAAGAAAGCATTCCTGATATGGTGCAAAATACTTTTGTGAATTTACTAGGCAACAGAGAAGGATTGATAGGGGTATTGCCAAGTTCAGGCGTACGTTCCGATATAAGGATTAGTATAACTATTAAGAGGTTTGAGGCATATTTTGATAACGGTAAATCTAATGCTCCTTTAATAATCGTTCATCTCAATTCTACTGTGTCAAATGCATCGGATAGAGCTTTTATTGGCACTCATGACACTAGGGTGGTAGAAAGGTCAAAAGGCATAGAGGTTTCTTCAATTGTCGAGTCAATTAACAATAGTAACACTAAAGCAATTAAAGATATAATTAATTGGCTAGATAATCCTGAAATATACAATAAGTTAACTTCTGGAGGATAGGAAACTCTTAACTAATCGAGAGCTGATAATAATTAAAATTAAACCAAGACCTATGACGGGTAATAGCCATTCTAAATCTTCTCCAATAAAACCAACTAAAAAATAAACTAATGTAAAAACTATAATGCTGTATATCGTAGCTGTTAAAGCTATCATTACGCAAAACTTAGCATAGGGAATACGGAATAACCCACATGCAATGTAAATTGGAACGCGAGCTAATGGAAGAAATCTAGCAAGAAATAGTGTCGTGAGTGTATATTTTTGAACTTTTTCTTCTAAATTTGTTATTTTCTTTTTATTAACAAGTGAATGAACTTTTGTGTTTCTTAAAGCCAGCCAACCTATCCAATATTTCCAAATATCTGATAATATTAAACCAAATAAGACTATTAAAAACATTAATGGATAACGCTTTGGATTCTGAGAAAATAAGCTTGCTGCAACAAATACAGCTGCATCTTCTTGAACAAATGGACCAATAAATACCGCAAAATAGTATAGAAAAGACGATTCTGTAAAGGAACTCATAAATTACCCATTTTCTCAATTTTCGTATAAAATATAAAGTTAATTCGTAGAATTATACAAGATTGACTATTAAACTATTAATTTTTTTCTAAAACATTGTGTAACAGGCGTTGCCTTACAATTATGTCCGTGACATAAGGCGCGAAATTTAACTCATAGATATTAGTATCTTGCTCTGTGTTCGATGCTTATTCTACTAATTATTATAGGCGTAAGTCATGCTAATAAAAGAACTAAAGGCCGAGGGCTTAAACCACACTTATGCTATAAAAGTTAGTAAAGAAGACTTGGCGGATAAATTAGAGGCCAAAATTAAAGAAATGCAACCTAAGGTTTCTTTAAAGGGCTTTCGTCCGGGTAAGGTTCCGGTATCTCATATTAAGAAAATGTATGGGCAAGGAATAATGAAAGATGTTGTCGAGGAAACCATAAATGAAACAACTCAAAAAGCTATAAACGATAACAGTATTCGGCCAGCTGGTCAGCCTAAGGTCGATATGAAAGCTGATGGTGATAAAGTTACAAGCGGAACTTCTGATTTAGAATATGAGCTTTCAGTTGAAACTATTCCTGATTTTACTCCAGTTGATCCAGAAAAACTTAAATTCATTCGCTTAAAGCATGAGCCTTCAAGTGAAGACTTAGCTGCGGAAGTCGCAAAGTTGGGTGAAGGTCAGAAATCATACAAAAAGAAAGCAAAAACTGCCAAAGCTAAAAAAGGTGATGCAGTATTAATAGATTTTATTGGAACCGTTGACGGCGAAGCTTTTGATGGCGGTACTATGGAAGGCCATCAGCTAGTGATTGGTTCTGGAACTTTCATACCTGGGTTTGAAGATCAACTTATAGGCACTAAGGCAGGGGATGAGCTAGAAGTCAAGGTAACTTTCCCCGATCCCTATCAAGCAGAAAACCTAGCAGGTAAAGATGCTGTATTTTCAACTAAAGTGATTGAGGTACAGGCAGAAAAAGATGCGGTTATAGATGATGAATTTGCAAAAAAGTTTGGGTTAGCTGACTTAGATGCACTAAAGTTAGCGGTAGAGGAGCAATATAAATCCCAGCTGGATAATCAATCTCGAATGAAACTTAAACGTGCAATTTTGGACGAGCTTGATAAAAAGCACAAGTTTGATCTACCTCCACAAATGGTTGAAGCAGAGTTTTCAAATATTTGGACACAAGTTCAGTCTGAAAAAGAAGCGGGTAAGCTTGATGATGATGATTCTAAAAAAACTGATAAACAGTTAGAAAAGGATTATCGCAAAATTGCCCAAAGACGAGTGCGTTTGGGTCTGGTTCTTGCTGAAATGGGCCAGAAGTATGAAATTCAAATAACGAACGATGAATTACAACAAGCAATGGTAGCGGAAGCTCGCCAATATCCAGGCCAGGAACAACAGATAATTGAGTTCTATCAAAAAAACCCTCAAGCTATTGCTCAGTTAAGGGCGCCTATTTATGAAGAAAAAGTTGTTGATCTTATTATTGAAAAAGCAACTCTAAGCGATAAAAAT
>CAJQGR010000033.1 GCA_905477785.1 uncultured Hellea sp. | reverse complement strand
TTCTTTACTTACCGCTTGATATCTTCGGTCTATCAACATATATCCCCACACGCGGGGTGGAGCAGCCCGGTAGCTCGTCAGGCTCATAACCTGAAGGTCGTAGGTTCAAATCCTACCCCCGCAACCACAATTAAAATAAATCCAAGGTATAAGACTAGGTATTTAGTACAATTAGCTCCCACAATTTTAAATGGCGTTTAGATATCCTATAAGCAATGATAAAAAAAGCTCCTACATGTACAACCATTATAGCTTTGTCTTTCCACATTACTCCTACAGAGAACCACAAAAAAATCCCAACTAAGAAAAAGTAAACATTCAAGGGAGCATAATTAAGTCCTGTAAGGCCATATCCTACTAACTGTATGATGGTCGCAATCCACTTTACAACATCCACCTTTTGCATAACGATACCTGTAAACTTCTAATTTAAAAAATAACCAAAAAAAAACTACTTAGGATGACCTAAGTAGTTATTTGAATTGATGATATGGAGGAAACATGAGTTGTATAAACCGGGCAGCGACCTACTCTCCCGTGCCTTAAGACAAAGTACCATCGGCGCTGAGAGGCTTAACGACCGAGTTCGGAATGGGATCGGGTGGGGACCTCTCGCTATAACCACCCAGTTAATGCAAGTCATGTTTAATAGTAAAGATATCGTCTGATTGTTTATTTTATTATTATGCGAGCTAATCGCTACGCACGAACACCGTATTATGAAAATCTTCAAGACCTGAAAAATCAAGCCAATCGAGTTATTAGTACTGGTAAGCTCCATATGTTGCCATACTTCCACACCCAGCCTATCAACGTTGTGGTCTACAACGACTCTCAAGGGAGTTCTAGTATTGAGGGGGGTTTCCCGCTTAGATGCTTTCAGCGGTTATCCTGTCCATTCATAGCTACGCTGCAATGCCACTGGCGTGACAACAGCTCCACCAGAGGAATGTCCACCCCGGTCCTCTCGTACTAAGGGCAGATCCTCTCAAAACTCCTACTCCCACGGTAGATAGGGACCGAACTGTCTCACGACGTTCTAAACCCAGCTCACGTACCGCTTTAAATGGCGAACAGCCATACCCTTGGGACCTTCTCCAGCCCCAGGATGCGATGAGCCGACATCGAGGTGCCAAACAACGCCGTCGATATGGACTCTTGGGCGTCATCAGCCTGTTATCCCCAGCGTACCTTTTATCCGTTGAGCGATGGCCCTTCCACGCGGGACCACCGGATCACTATGACCGACTTTCGTCTCTGCTCGACTTGTCAGTCTCGCAGTCAGGCTGGCTTATGCCATTGCACTCAACGACCGATTTCCGACCGGTCTGAGCCAACCTTCGCGCGCCTCCGTTACTCTTTGGGAGGCGACCGCCCCAGTCAAACTACCCACCACACAGGGTCCCGGAACCGGATAACGGTCCGCGGTTAGACATCCATAAGGACAAGGGCGGTATTTCAAGGTTGACTCCCCGCGAGCTGGCGCCCACGGTTCAAAGTCTCCCGCCTATCCTACACATATCATTACAAATGCCACTGTGAAGCTGTAGTAAAGGTGCATGGGGTCTTTCCGTCTAGCCGCGGGTACCTCGCATCTTCACGAGGAATTCAATTTCACTGAGTCTATGCTGGAGACAGCGGGGAAGTCGTTACGCCATTCGTGCAGGTCGGAACTTACCCGACAAGGAATTTCGCTACCTTAGGACCGTTATAGTTACGGCCGCCGTTTACTTGGGCTTCATTTCGCGGCTTGCACCACTCCATTTAACCTTCAAGCACCGGGCAGGCGTCAGACCCTATACGTCGTCTTGCGACTTCGCAGAGCCCTATGTTTTTAATAAACAGTCGCCACCCCCTGGTCTGTGCCCCCTATACAAACTTGCGTTCATACAGGGCCTCCTTCTCGCGAACTTACGGAGGTAATTTGCCGAGTTCCTTCAGCATAGTTCTCTCAAGCGCCTTGGTATGCTCTACCTGATCACCTGTGTCGGTTTGGGGTACGGTCTCATGTGGGAGCTATTTCCTGGAACGACTTCACCGCACCCCCAATCCAATAAGGGGATACGATATACGTCATCCGTCACTACCCACTGGCCCAGGAATATTAACCTGGTTCCCATCGACTACGCCTTTCGGCCTTGCCTTAGGGGCCGGCTAACCCTGCGCTGATTAGCATTGCGCAGGAAACCTTGATCTTTCGGCGAAGGGGTCTCTCACCCCTTTTATCGTTACTCATGTCAGCATTCTCACTTCCGATACCTCCAGCATCCCTCACAGGATACCTTCACAGGCTTACGGAACGCTCCGCTACCGCGCACATAAAGTGCGCCCGTGTCTTCGGTGAATGGCTTAAGCCCCGGTACATTTTCGACGCGGGAGCGCTTGACCAGTGAGCTGTTACGCTATCTTTAAAGGATGGCTGCTTCTAAGCCAACCTCCTGGTTGTTTAAGCACTCTCACATTCTTTACCACTTAGCCATTACTTAGGGACCTTAGACGACGGTCAGGGCTGTTTCCCTTTCCACTACGGACCTTAGCACCCGCAGTGTGTCTGCCAAATAGTACTCCTCGGTATTCGGAGTTTGGTTAGGTTTGGTAAGACGGTGAGTCCCCCTAGCCCATCCAGTGCTCTACCCCCGAGGGTATTCATTTGACGCTCTACCTAAATAGATTTCGCGGAGAACCAGCTATCTCCAGATTTGATTGGCCTTTCACCCCTAGCAACAAGTCATCCCCTCATTTTTCAACATAAGTGGGTTCGGTCCTCCAGTGCGTGTTACCGCACCTTCAACCTGCTCATAGCTAGATCATCTGGTTTCGGGTCTAATCCTACTAACTAAAACGCGCTATTAACACTCGGTTTCCCTACGCCTACACCTATCGGCTTAAGCTTGCTAGTAAGACTAAGTCGCTGACCCATTATACAAAAGGTACGCCGTCGCCCCGCAAGGAGGCTTCGACAGCTTGTAGATTTCCAGTTTCAGGAACTGTTTCACTCCCCTCGTCGGGGTGCTTTTCACCTTTCCCTCACGGTACTTGTTCACTATCGGTCGCACAGGAGTACTTAGGCTTGGAGGGTGGTCCCCCCATGTTCAGACAGGATTTCACGTGTCCCGCCCTACTCGAGGACTATATAAATCATTACTCATACGGGACTGTCACCCACTATGGTTAAGCTTTCCAACTTATTCTGATTGTATTTATATAGCCACTGGCCTGATCCGCGTTCGCTCGCCACTACTAACGGAGTCTCGGTTGATGTCCTTTCCTCCGGGTACTGAGATGTTTCAGTTCCCCGGGTTTGCTTTTTTACCCTATATATTCAGGTAAAAATACCTAACACAAACCTTGATACTAAATCCTCAAAGAGGATAAAATATCAGGGTCTGTAAAGGTGGGTTTCCCCATTCAGAGATCTCGGAGTCAAAGGTTATTCGCACCTCGTCCGAGCTTATCGCAGCGTATCACGTCTTTCGTCGCCTCTGTGCGCCAAGGCATTCACTAGAAACCCTTGTAACGCTTGATTCTTCTAGATTCTTGAGATGGTCAACCATACCGACCAGAAGTTAGGTACGGTTAACCTCAATTTCATTGTTTGGCGTTCATGCGCAGTGAATAACACGCTCTTACGAGACAGTTAAACGCTGCCATAAACAGCCAGACGATATCTTTACTATTAAAGTTTATCCTTGGAAAATTAGTCATCACATTTATATGCATTCGATGTCGAATGCGTGACGAACTGGGTCGGATAAACCCTCCATATACGATTTCAAATATCTAAGTAACCCAAAGGGCACTTAATTCAATCGGTGTTGAAAATGGTGGAGCTTAGCGGATTCGAACCGCTGACCCTCTGCTTGCAAAGCAGATGCTCTACCAACTGAGCTAAAGCCCCCTTTAGCATTTAACGCTAAAAAAATGGGACACATTCTCTAAATGAGAAAACTTTGGTAGGCCGAAGAAGACTTGAACTTCCGACCTCACGCTTATCAGGCGTGCGCTCTAACCAGCTGAGCTACCGGCCTCCATATCAACACATCTACAACCTCGTAACGCAGCCTTTTGGCGCGGCGGTTGAAGATAAAAGGGAAGAGAAACGAAGACAGCGCCTGGCCGTTAAGTGATCCATTTGCCCGGAGAGGTAAATGGACCTAATATTTTCTAAAAGATTAAAAAAGTGCGTGCTTTCAAGAAAAATGCGAACATTTATCAAAGCGAAGACCTTCAAAACCTTCCTTAGAAAGGAGGTGATCCAGCCGCAGGTTCCCCTACGGCTACCTTGTTACGACTTCACCCCAGTCGCTGACCCTACCGTGGTTGGCTGCCTCCATTGCTGGTTAGCGCACCACCTTCGGGTAGAACCAACTCCCATGGTGTGACGGGCGGTGTGTACAAGGCCCGGGAACGTATTCACCGTGGCATGCTGATCCACGATTACTAGCGATTCCAACTTCATGTCTTCGAGTTGCAGAAGACAATCCGAACTGAGACGCCTTTTAGGGATTAACCCTCTGTCAGCGCCATTGTAGCACGTGTGTAGCCCTACCCGTAAGGGCCATGAGGACTTGACGTCATCCCCACCTTCCTCCGGCTTAGCACCGGCAGTTCCGCTAGAGTGCCCAACTAAATGCTGGCAACTAACAGTGAGGGTTGCGCTCGTTGCGGGACTTAACCCAACATCTCACGACACGAGCTGACGACAGCCATGCAGCACCTGTGCACGGTCCAACCGAATTGAAGAAATCCATCTCTGGAAATCGCGACCGGCATGTCAAGGGTAGGTAAGGTTCTGCGCGTTGCTTCGAATTAAACCACATGCTCCACCGCTTGTGCGGGCCCCCGTCAATTTCTTTGAGTTTTAATCTTGCGACCGTACTCCCCAGGCGGAGAGCTTAATGCGTTAGCTGCGTCACCTACAGGCATGCCTGCAGACAACTAGCTCTCATCGTTTACGGTGTGGACTACCAGGGTATCTAATCCTGTTTGCTACCCACACTTTCGTGCCTCAGCGTCAGTATATGTCCAGTAAGCCGCCTTCGCCTCTGGTGTTCCTCCTAATATCTACGAATTTCACCTCTACACTAGGAATTCCACTTACCTCTCCATATCTCTAGATTACCAGTTTTAGAGGCAGTTCCGAGGTTGAGCCCCGGGATTTCACCCCTAACTTAATAATCCGCCTACGCACGCTTTACGCCCAGTAATTCCGAACAACGCTAGCCCCCTCCGTATTACCGCGGCTGCTGGCACGGAGTTAGCCGGGGCTTCTTTACTAGGTACTGTCATTATCATCCCTAGCGAAAGAATTTTACAACCCTAAGGCCTTCATCATTCACGCGGCATGGCTGGATCAGGGTTGCCCCCATTGTCCAATATTCCCCACTGCTGCCAACCGTAGTTGTCTGGGCCGTGTCTCAGTCCCAGTGTGGCTGATCATCCTCTCAGACCAGCTATAGATCGTCGCCTTGGTGAGCCATTACCTCACCAACTAGCTAATCTAACGCGGCCCCATCTTTCACCGATAAATCTTTCCCCCGGAGGGCGTATACGGTATTAGCAGTCGTTTCCAACTGTTGTTCCGTAGAAAAAGGTAGGTTGCCACGCGTTACTCACCCGTCTGCCACTTTCCACTTACCGAAGTAAGCTTTTCGTTCGACTTGCATGTGTTAAGCCTGCCGCCAGCGTTCGTTCTGAGCCAGAATCAAACTCTCATGTTGAAAGTTGATCCGACTGTGTCGTTTATTCACTGGCGTTACATATAAATATGTAGCGCTTGTGCGTTTCAAAAAAATTACGAAAACCTCTTTCTGAGCCTAAGCTCATCAAGCGATTTCATTATTTTCATAAAGAGAAACGTCAACAACAGTCGTTCAAATGTATTTGCAGTTTGTTACCAAATCTGCGTCACAGTCAAACGCTGCCTGCGTCTCCCTTCCCAATATTCACAATGTCAAACAGCTATGGTAGCATTATTTTGCTTCCAAAACAAAAGGCCTAACTTAAGGCCTCAACGCTCACTAGGTTTCCCTTAGAGAGGAGCGCTATATAGGCAAAGGGTTTTTCACTTGCAACACCTTTTTTTACAAAATCAACAAAAAATCATGTATATTGAAATACAAAAGCCAGAACACAAGAAAATCCTAGTAATAACTCAGTTTTTTATTCTCTAAAGAATTAAAATAAATTGATTTTGAGGTTTTACATAGCCTTTTTTTACAAAATAAACCAGTAAAAAATAAAATCGCTTAATTGTGAAGTACATAAAATCTATTTTTTTGATTAAATATTATTGTTAATTTTGTAATTTACGAACTGAGAATAATAAGTAAGCTAACATAACATATAAGGGTAAAATAAAAATGGAGTTACCATGTTGAACTATTACAAAACTTACAAGGGCACTAAGCATAGTTTGTTTTTACCCTGCTTCATATTATCAAGCATATTATTTATGACTGCTTGTGTAGAAATTCAAAGCAACAACATCAATACAACAAGTAGCTCCTCAGATACTATCGAAAAATTACCTGCAAAAGCTAAAAATGTAATTTTATTTATCGGAGATGGGATGGGAATATCAACAATAACTGCTGCAAGAATATTTGATGGACAGTCTAAAGGAATGAAAGGTGAAGAACATGCCCTTGCCTTTGATACCTTCGATAACCTAGCCCTTATCAAAACATACAATACCAATGCACAAGTTCCAGACAGTGCCGGCACAGCCACAGCAATAATGTCCGGTTATAAAGCGAACATCGGGGCTATAAACGTAAGGCCAGGGCAAAAATATGAAGGATGCGGGGATATCCCGGCAATACAAACACTTACTGACCGCACTCTATCAGCTGGAAAATCTGTTGGCATTGTTACAACAGCAAGAATAACGCACGCAACTCCTGCAGCAATGTTCGCTCATGCCGATAACAGAGACTGGGAGTCCGACAATGAAGTTCCCAAAGAAGCAAAAGAAGCAGGCTGTAAAAGTATCGCACAACAAATGGTAGATAGCGAAGCTGATATTATAATGGGCGGAGGATCTTCAAAGTTTTCAGAGAGGCAATTGGAAACTCTTAAGAATAACTTTGTTTTTACTGATAATAATGCTGATATGAAAAATTTCAAAGGTGGAAAACTGAGAGCTTTGTTTAGCAAATCACACATGAGCTTTGAGGTCGATCGAGCTAAAACTAAACAGCCCTCACTAGCTGAAATGACTGAGACGGCTATAAAAAATTTAGAAACCAATCAGAAAGGGTATGTTCTTATGGTTGAGGCTGGACGTATAGACCATGCTCACCACGGAACAAATGCCTATAGAGCATTAACTGATGCACAAGCGCTCAATGAAGCCGTAATAATAGCGAAAGAAATAGCAGATGAGGAAACACTTATAATGGTAACAGCAGACCATAGCCACGTCTTTACAATGGCGGGCTATCCTGTTCGTGGCAACCCAATACTGGGACTAGTAAAGACAATTGATCAAATCACTGGTTTACCCTCAGAAAATTATGATAAAGCATTAGATGGCAAGCCCTATACTACACTTGGCTATCACAATGGACCAAATCTTAGAATTAACAATGATAAACCATTAACTAATGAAATTGTACAAGATAAAAATTATCGCCAGCAAACAGCTATACCCATGAACTATGAGACTCATGCTGGTGAGGATGTTGCGCTATTTGGTCAAGGACCAGGGTCTGAAAATATCCGCGGCGTAATGGAACAAAATGAGATATCTAATGTTATAAACATTGCTCTAGGATTTGATTAAGTAAAGAAAAATTCACGTATCAATTTGAAATCGTGTATCAACCTTCCCTTCTGTAATCATCTCCGTAATCAATTCTGCTGAGCCAGAACATAAAGTCCAACCCATGTGACCATGGCCCGTGTTAACCCACAATCCTGGCACTTGGGTCTGACATATATAAGGTTTTCCAGATAATGACATTGGCCGCAAACCAGACCATATCTCTTTAGCAGGCTTTAAAGCGTGAATTATTCTGGGAGCCAACTTTGACCACCTTTCAAATAGCGCAGTCTCAGAAGTTTCATCGTACGTTCCAGAAAGCCGTAGATGATTATCAAAAACAGTCATAGCAGAATGTGATGTACTATCCATTATTGGTGACTTAGGAAGACTCATAACAGGCTTATCATAATTAATTGCATATCCTCGAACAGGCTTTATTGGTAGCTCTAAATCAAGTTGTTTCAAAATATCTGAGCTTGAAACACCAGCCGTTATGATTACATGATCCGGCTCAATAATATGATTGTTTAAATCTAAATAAACTTTCATATTTTTTTCTTTAAGTTTTAATGGCCCGGAATTATATATAAAATTTACACCTCGCTTTTGCAAACTTGCCTCAAGATTAAGGCCGTATTTTCTGGCATTTCCCCATTTATCTTCTTTAAAGTAAAGTGCGTGATACCCCAAAGTATCGAGTTCATGCATTACTTGAATAGAGTTAATATTATTGATTTTATAACTACTCATAGCGTTCTGAGCAGTCTCAAAATCTTTGTATATCTTAAAACAACCTGTTTTTATTTTCTGATTCGATAAATTTATACGAGCTGAAACTTTTTTCATTACAATACTTGATCTCAAGGCCAATTGATGAACTAACCTAAAAGATGTCCCTGCATCTCCTCTTTCTTCATTGATCAACCATGGCCAAGATTGACTAGGGTGCAACATACCTGAATTAGAATAACTAGAACCATAAACAGGGCCACAATTTGACTCTATTATTGTTACCCTATGCCCAGCCATGACTAACAAGTCAGCAGATGAAAGACCAATCAAACCCGCACCAATAATAATAATATTCAAGCTGTTTTGCATTAATTGGCCGTATACTATTTATATGTTACAATAAATTATGCTTTATGAGCCTTTATATTTCAGACTCAAGTATTTTTATGGAGATTACATGCGCCTTATTAAACCATTTTTTTTGACTGTTCTTGCGGTCGCTCTATCTTGTTGCCAAACAGTTTCATCAGTTGACCCTGGTGCCTTGGTTGTGACTCCCATGGGGCCTATACAAGGGGTTCTAACCCAAGACGATGATATTTACAATTTTAAAGGTATACCATACGCTGTTCCACCTTTAGGGCATTTAAGGTGGGCCCCTCCAAAAGAAACAGATAACTGGTCAGAAACCAAATTAGCTAATAATTATGGAAATCGCTGCATGCAGCCAGATGATACTGAAGACGGTTATTTTGATCGATTGATAGAAGGGCATGGATTGAATAAATTTCTAACTTACCTCATCAAAAAAGGAGTCGCATCTCAGAAGCCCTCACCTATGAGCGAAGATTGCTTATACCTTAACATCCGAACTGACAACATTAACGGCAGTAAAAAAGAAAGAAAACTAAAACCTGTAATGGTTTGGATTCATGGTGGGGGTCATCAATTTGGCTCCGGCGACCTCAGTTATTATCAAAATAACGCATTAGTAAAGCAAGGAGTTATACTCGTTACTATAAACTATCGACTTGGTGTTATGGGCTACATGGCCCACCCAGCACTGTCCAAATCGGATTCTAATGGTGTTTCTGGAAACTATGGTACACTTGATCAGATAGCAGCTCTTAAATGGGTTCAAAAAAATATTACTGCCTTTGGAGGCGATCCTAATAATGTGACCATCTTTGGAGAAAGCGCAGGTGCTTGGTCTGTTACAGAACTAATGGCCACTCCATTAGCAAAAGGGCTTTTCCACAAAGCAATAGGGCAAAGCGGGGCATCGTCATACCACATGGGTCAAATGGCTGAAGAGGGCGTAGGCTGGCCAAGCGGGTATAAAACCGGCCTTGAAGTTACAAAAGCACTTGGTCTCGAAGACCCAACGGCTGAAGAGTTACGTAATATTCCAGCGCATATTATTCAGAATGTAATAACAGAAAAAATGAGTGAAGGTTTTCATCACATTCGCGATGGTTATGTATATCCAGAAAATGTTGGTTTAGCTTTTTCTAAAAATAAATACAACAAAGTCCCAATGCTCTTTGGTTATAACGCAGATGAAGGTACATTGTTCTTTCCTGATGATGAACAACCCACTGTATGGCTACCGGACTTGTCTCCTGGATCAAAAGAAGAACTCACAATGAGATTAAAGGAATTTTTTCCTACTAATCATGAAAAGCTTGTTGATCTTTATAGTTTGGATAAGGATTTTACACGCGGAGGAACGCAATGGATGGGAGATGAAATTTTTGGCGTGAATATACGTTATGTAACTCGTCAAAACGAAATACATGGAGGTAAAAGTTACTTATATCATTTCTCAAGAGTTCCACCCAGCAATAAACAAACTATAGGGGCTTTTCATGCCGCTGAAATCCCATTTGTATTTGGGAGCTACGACAAAACAATTGGCTATAGTAAAGAAGATATAAAACTAGCAGAGCTCATGCAAAATTACTGGGTAAATTTTGCAAAAAATGGCAACCCTAATGGATATAATCTACCTGAGTGGCCGCTTCATAAAAACAAAAACTGGATGAAATTTACGGCCAACACTGGTGAAGACTCTAAGGAAATAAAATATTTACGAGAAGAAAAGCTGGATGCACTTGAAGAAGGTTTATTGTTACTTCTTGAAGAACTTGAAGAAATACAGTCACAGTAAGAAAAATAAAGTTTGCCAAGACTTAAACTTCGTTTAATTGAATGTTTACCAATATCGACTAACTGCAAGTTATGGGTCTATATAAAGAAATAATGTTACCATGGTGCCTAGATAAGGCTTGTGGAACAAAAGCGATAACAAAGCAGAGAGAGAAGATTATTCCTCTTGCATCAGGAATAGTTCTCGAAATTGGAATAGGGTCTGGATTAAATATACCTCACTATGACGTCAATAAGGTTATCAAAGTTTTAGGTTTAGAGCCAGACGAAAACATGTGGACTAAGTCAATAAAAAGAAGGAAAAATTATAATTTTTCTATTGAACGAATAGGTTTATCGGGAGAAGAAATTCCACTAAAAAACAACTCTGTAGATAACATCGTCGTCACATATTCACTGTGTACGATACCAAATCCAATAAAAGCGCTTATTGAAATGAAAAGAGTTCTTCGACCCGGCGGAAAAATATTTTTTTCCGAGCATGGTAAAGCTCCTGATATTAGAGTTCAGAAACTACAAAATTTTATAGATCCATTTTGGAGTAAAATAGCAGGGGGTTGTCATTCTGGACGCGACATACCTTTTCTATTTAAACAAGCAGGATTAAAGTTTGAATTTATTAAAGAAATGTATATCCCTGGGCCCAGAGTTTTAAGTTATAATTATTGGGGGGCAGCTGTTGCTTGATATGTCCCAATTATTCTAAATTAAAATCAAACCCTTATTTTGCACAAATTGTAGACCGATGAAACTAACTAAAACGCAAGCTAAAAGCACATTAGATAAAAATAAACGCCAAGGACGGCCCGGAAGATTGCCGCTATCGGAGTCTGCAAAAATTACCCGTCGAATTACGGCTATCACACTCTGTGTCGGGCTGATTTTAGCAACTGGAAAGTGGTATATTTACAGCGAAAGTAATTCGGTAGGCATATTATCATCTCTAGTTCATTCTATGTTAGATCTTTTAGGCTCCGCATCTAGTTTTTTAGCCGTTCGGTACGCAGCTAAACCTCCAGATAATGAATTTAAATTTGGGCATGGTAAAGCTGAGAGCTTTTCTGCTGTCTTTCAAGTCTGCCTAATTGTTTTAGGGGCATTCCACCTCTTTGAAGCCATTATTGAAAGAGTTTCCAATCCACACACTTTGATTCAAGGTCACATAGCTATCATTATTATGATAGCTTTAACTCTGATAACTTTTTGCTTATTAATTTTACAAACTCGCGCGATCCAATCTACAGGATCAATTGCTGTTCGTGGTGACAGAGCACATTATTTAGCTGATCTTTTTGCGAATATATTCGTAATCTTAGGGATAGCATTATCAAGCTTTACTGTTTTGATATGGGCAGATGCAGCTGTTGGAGGGTTGATGGCAATCTGGTTGTTATGGACAGCATTTAAAGTAGCTAAATTAGCATGGGCGCAACTTATGGATAAAGAGCTTAAAAAGCTAGAAAAAGACCTTATCAAAAAATTGGCCCTCGAGGACAAAAGAGTGATTGCAGTGCACGATTTAAGAACTAGGGCATCAGGACCTCACATACATATACAAATGCGACTAGACCTCGATGATAAAATATCATTATCAGGAACACATGATATCGTCTTAGCGGCAGAAAAAAGAATGATGAAAGCATTTCAAGCCGCAGATATTTTAATTTACCCGCACCCAGTAAGTTGTGAACATAAGCATGGAAACAAGCACTTTAATAATACGTCACCTTTAGATTAAAATTTATTGATAATCACTTTTAGAATGTACAAATGAGAAAACTCTATCACTTTCCGGTTGATCCAGCTTCACGACAAGCCAGGATTGCGATTGCAGAAAAAAAATTAAAAGTCAAACTTGAGCAAATTGATCCGTGGCAAAGCAATAAAGAATTTATAAAAATAACTCCAGAAGGCGTACCGCCTACATTAGTTGACCTAACACCTGATGGTACTATTACTATTTGTGGAGCGCGGGCAATATGTGAATATGTTAATGAAGGGTCTAATCGATACCCATTATTGCCAGAAGAAAGAGCCACTCGCGCTGAAGCAAGAAGGATCGCATCCTGGTTCGATATAAAATTTGCTCAGGAAGTGAACGCTTATATATTACATGAAAAAATTGAAAAAAGTTTTTCAGATTTAGGCCCAACAGACACGCAAACATTAAGAGATGGAAGAGAACACTTAGATTATCACTTGTCCTACTTAACATGGCTTTTGGAACAACGAGACTGGCTGGCAGGGAATACTTTTAGTTTAGCAGACATAGCTGGAGCAGCTCACATTTCCTGTTTAGATTTTTTAAGTGAGATTAATTGGAAGAATTGGCCTGAAGTCAAGAGGTGGTACCAAACCGCAAAATCAAGGCCCTCTATTCAAGGATTACTAAGCGACCGTTTACCAGGTTTCAGAGCACCTAGGCATTACACAGATTTGGATTTTTAATTTGTTTTACCTAACAAAAACTATACGCGATAGATGTAAAGAATTGAACCTTACGCAGCCATATGTTGTAAATTTAGAAACTTATGGCCAGAAGGCTGCAGAAGATTTACGTGAGTATATCAGTAAAGATTACCACGGCACAATGTCCTGGATGCATGAAACAGAGACAAGGCGAAATCACCCTAAAAATCTTTGGTCAGATGCGAGGTCAGCAGTTGTAATGGGTCTAAATTACGGTCCTGATATTGATCCACTTATAAATTTAAATCAAAAAGAAAAAGCAACTATATCTATTTATGCTAGAAATCAAGATTATCATAAGGTTCTTAAAGGCCGACTCAAGGAAATTGGCGGGCTGATAGCACGAGATACGGGGATGGATATAAAGGTATTTGTAGATACAGCACCGCTGATGGAAAAACCTCTAGCTTCTGCGGCGGGATTAGGCTGGCAAGGAAAACATACTAATCTTGTAAGTAGAGAATACGGGTCTTGGTTGTTTCTTGGAATAATCTTATCCGCCGCGAAAATTGAAGCCTCCAAACCAGAGGTTAATCATTGCGGGACTTGTAGAGAGTGCATAGATGTTTGCCCAACTAATGCTTTTCCAGAACCTTATAAAATTGATGCGAGAAAATGCATATCTTATTTAACGATTGAACATAAGGGGCCAATAGAAGAAAACCTAAGAAGTAAAATGGGTAACCGAATATACGGATGTGATGATTGTTTAGCAGTATGTCCATGGAATAAATTTGCACAAAAAGCATCTGAAATAAGAATTAAAGCTAAAGATAGTCTAAATAGCCCTAATTTATTGGAACTGGCCTCCCTTTCTGATTTAAAGTTTCGTCAATACTTTGCAAATTCGCCAATTAAAAGAATTGGAAGAAATCAGTTTATCAGAAATGTTTTATACGCAATTGGAAATAGTAAAAATATAGATTTTATTAAAACCGTTGAAGGGCATATGAAATCAGAAGTATTTATTATTAAAGATGCCGCAAAGTGGGCTTATTTACAACTGACCAGTGAACAATTAAAAATAGAATAATAATTTTAAATGGTAATATTTAAAGAAAAGCAGAAAATATGTCTAATGACTTTATAATAACACTCTTATGCTTAGCTCTATGCATTTTTATAGGAATATATAGCTTCAAAAGACATTTTGCTAAACATGAAAAGCTTAAACCTCGAATGGTCCCTTGGATTATAATTAGCTTAGGGTCCATAGCGACAGCTTTTATGTTATTTGTCCATTTAGTGAACATAATCGGAATAGAAACTGGTAGAAACTAAAGACATTCAACTGACTTAATCTCTGGCTTTATATACAAACTGGCCTTCAGAATTATATTTCCTATTAATAAGTCCTCTATACATCAAACAGTTGAGATGTGCTATGGCTTCGCCTACTGCCATCATTCGGTTTCCATCATCAATTTTACGTCTAAATAGTACTGAGTAAACCTCAGTGGATAATCTAGGGATTTTGCAATACTCTAAAAGTCTATTAAGAGCCTTCTCATGATGCTCAACAAGCCTATCAAGGCGACGGTGCGCGCCATAGAATGGCAACCCATGGGCAGGGGCAATTAAAACATTCTCTGGAAGCATATTTTTTAAGTGTTTGCAGCTGCTTATCCAATCTTCCAGGGGATTAGAGTTAGGCTCTGTTGGCCATACAGATACATTTGAACTAATATTGGGTAACAATTGATCACCCGTGAGGCATAGGTTTAATTCTTGACTATATAGGCAAGCATGTTCAGGTGAATGACCTGATCCAATAATGATCTCCCAGTCCGTGTTATTTATTGCTATGTTATCATTCTCTATCAATCTGTGGTAACTATGCGGTAAGGGAGTAATTGCTTTTCCAAAGCCTCCAAAACGTGTTTTATAAAGCTCAATTTGCTGATCAGTAAAACCCGCCTTTTTATAATAACTTATGCCTTCTGACGGGGCAACTTGACCAGTATCCGCAGCCATTAATCGACATAAAAAATATTCATCTCTTGTCATTAAAAGAGGAGCATCAAATTTCTTACACATCCACCCCGCAAGACCAGTATGGTCAGGGTGTAAATGAGTGCATACTACTCTATTAACAGATTGCCCTGCCATTAAGATAGAAAAATGGTTTTCCCAGATTCTCTTACTAGCTCGATTACCTATCCCCGTATCTACAACTACCCATTCATCTCCATCTCTTAACGCCCAAAGGTTTATATGATCTAACCCCTTCATAGGTAAATCAAATCTTAACCAAAACACACCACAAGCTATTTCAACAGCGGATCCTGACTCAGGAGCCTCCTCAATAAAAAATTTTAACATACCTGAAGACAATGAGTTAGCATCCTTTTTAATTATAATTTAATTCGAGTCTCAATAGAGTAGTTAGTGTCTACCTTTGCAATTGAATTCTATCAAGTTACAAAACATAAGCTATGTTCAACACTTCTTTAAAAATATTTTTCTTTTGCGTACAGGTCAAATAAGTAGAATTTTTAAGTCCAATTTATTAGTAAATCATCTACATTTGGACGGGGGCGCTCCTGCGGTGGATCATTTACAGTACCAATATAAATAAAGCCTGAAATAGCCTCTGATGCCTCTACGCCCATTGCAGATAATATATTTACATCGTAAGCACACCATTCAGTCAGCCACTGAGCACCATAGCCTGCCGCTTGGGCAGCCAAACATAAATTATAACAGACTAAACCTGAAGTAATGATCTGTTCTCTCTCAGGCGTGCCCCTGGGACATTTTTTTGGACTAGAAACTACAGCGATTACTGTTGGAGCACGTAAAAACTTCTCCGTTTCAAAAATAATTCTATCCGAGGGAGAGTTTTTATTTGCTTTCAAATATGCTTGCCTTAAATGTTCTCCAAATTTCCGGCGACTTTCCCCTTGAAAAACAATAAATCTCCATGGAGTTAGTTTTCTATGGTCTGGCACCCTCGAGGCAATATTTAATAACTCTCTAAGCTCTTGTTTGCTTGGCCCAGGGGAACTCATTAATCTTACAAGGTTAGACCTTCGGGTCTTGAGGAAATTAGTAATAACTTCATTTAGTCTAGGCGAAAGAAATTCCAGTTTTGTATTGTCCACATTTTTTCCTTATGTACCAAGAATATTTATCTTATTTCAAATTATTCCTAAATAAAAGGCATCCTAAGAAATAATTTCGAAGGTTCGTTTTACACTTTAAAAAAAGTGCACTAAAGGACGATAAAGCACATTGCCTTTATTGTGATTATAAAAATTGGATTATAGTATGATTGATGAACGTCTAAAGAAACTTAAATTAGAACTGCCTTCGCCGCCAAAAGCGGTCGCAAATTATATACCTTATGTGATTTCTGGAAATTTAGTATTCATTTCTGGACAAATTTCCAAAATTGGAGAGAAAATAATACAAGGTAGATTAGGCGAAGGTCTAACCATAGAGCAAGGCAGAGAGGCAGCGAAACTATCAGGGCTAAATCTACTTGCGCAAATGAAGGTGGCTTGCGATGGAGACTTATCAAGGGTTAAGAAAGTCATAAAAATCGGAGGGTTTGTTCAATCACTACCAACCACTACTTACGCTGATATACCAACCATTATAAATGGCTGCTCAGACTTAATGGTTGAAGTTTTTGGTGAATCTGGTCGTCATGCTAGATTTGCAGTATCATCACCAAGTTTACCACTCGATGTGGCAGTAGAAATTGATGCAATAATAGAAATCACAAATTAAGAGATCTACTAAAAAATTAATGTCAGATTTTTCAATACAGATTCTAAATAGTATTAGTGAAATATCTCAAAAAAGTTGGGACAAACAATTACCGCAGGGTAAAAATCCCTTTCTATCATGGAGATTTTTACATGCCTGTGAAGAGAGTGGCTCAACATCAATCTCTACAGGCTGGACACCCAAACATTTAATACTTCGAGATGATAAAAAAAACCATGTTGGCAGTGTACCTCTTTATTTAAAAAGTCACAGTCAGGGTGAATATGTATTTGATCATGGTTGGGCTCAAGCACTCGAACGTGTCGGAGAAAACTATTACCCAAAACTTCAATGCTCTATACCTTTCACACCAGTGACTGGCCCTAGACTATTAACCAAAAGTCAAAAAAATAAAGCCTTTTTATCAACAGAAATTATCAAATTATGCAAAAATTGGGGGTTATCGAGCGTTCATTTTACTTTTTTACAAAATGGGGACTTAAATATTTTAAAAGAATTAGGGTTTGCCCATCGTAAGGATAGACAGTTTCACTTCATAAATCGTGAATATAATAATTTTAATGATTTTCTAAATTCTTTATCATCTCGAAAACGCAAAAATATTAAAAAGGAAAGACAGGCTGCCAATGATGGCATTACAATTAAACGACTGTCAGGTGACGATATAAAAAATGAACATTGGGATGTTTTTTGGAAATGCTATCTTGATACATCTTTTCGAAAATGGGGTCGTCCTTATTTAACACGATACTTCTTTGAAATTATGCAAGACACAATGAGAGATGACATCATTCTAGTTATAGCTTTTGAGCATGATATACCTATTGGTGCTGCCCTTAATTATATTGGTTGTGACACTATATATGGAAGAAATTGGGGTAGCTTAACTTACAGGCCATACCTCCACTTTGAACTTTGTTATTACCAGGCTATTGAAGCAGCTATAGAACATAAATTGAAAAAAGTTGAGGCAGGGGCACAAGGTGTGCATAAATTATCAAGAGGTTATGAACCCATAGTAACTCATAGTGCACACTATCTAACCCATCCAGGATTAAATCATGCCGTGAATGAATATTTGGACAAAGAGCGAAATGCAGTTAAGTCCGAAATTAACTATCTTAATAAGCATACGCCCTTTAAGAAGAGTGATTAGATATTAAGAGTTAACTCTATACATAATATTGAAATTAATTCATAAAATGGATGAACATGGATACCAAATATGCCTTTATTAGATAATTATAATAATGATAATATATTCGCAAAAATTATACGTGGTGAAATGCCATGCCATAAAATATATGAAGATGAGGGCGTGCTATCATTTTTAGATATTTTCCCTCAATCTGAAGGCCACACCATCGTAATTCCAAAAAAGCCATCAAGAAATCTCTTGGGCACCAATGCAAAAGATATAGGTAGAGTGTTTGGAGCAGTTCAAAGAATATCTAAAGCAATAAATGCTGCATTAAATCCGGATGGCATTACAATAACTCAGTTTAATGGATCGGCTGCAGGACAAACTGTTTTTCACACTCACGTGCATATCATACCGTGTTATAATAAAAAAACAACAATCAGCCATAATGAAGAAAAGTCTACAATAGCAGACGAAAAGCTAGTTGTTTTAGCAAAACAAATAGCTTCTAAACTCTAATTTCACTAGGGTGGAATTATAAAAAACTGGATGTTTTCTAAATAGGTATATTTTCCTCGAGACAAAAATCAATAACAGTCTGACGGATACTCGAAAGTCTTGAATTGATGTTGATATGCGGTTCTATTCTTCCAAATAATTTCTGAGCATTTAACTTTAAAACAGCGGCCTTCACTGGCCCAATACCTGTTACTGGCATTGATAGACTATCGTAGCCCAAAGCTATAAGCGTTAGAGCCTCCAGAGGTCGACCTGCAATCTCGCCACAAACTGAAACAGGTACATTATTTCGTTTGCACCCGTCAGCAATAAATTTTAAAATTGAAACTGCTGCTGGGTGAAGCGGGTCATACCGCTCAGAGACCCTTGCATTATCCCGGTCTGCCGCAAAAAAGAATTGCATTAAATCGTTCGCACCCACTGAAATAAAATCAGCATGGTCACACAGAGAGTTCACTTGCCATGCTAAAGAAGGGGTTTCAAGCATAGCACCAACCTCTACAGATTTTGGCAACTGATGTCCCAGTTTATTAGCTCTATCTATTTCGCGATCGAATAAAGCTCGTGCAGCAATAAATTCATCAACCGTAGCAACCATAGGAAACATAACACGAAGATTATTTCCAGCCGCCGCGGCAACAAGTGCTCTCAGTTGATAGCGCATCAATCCTGGCCGATCTAAGGCTATTCTTATTGCGCGCCATCCTATGGCTGGGTTTTCTTCAGGTACTGGATCCATATATGGTAATATTTTATCTCCTCCTAAATCAAGAGTCCTAAATGTAACGGGTCGTTTTCCCGCAGCCTCTATAGCAGTTTTATAAAGTTCAGTTTGCTCTTTTAAGCGCGGCATAAATTCGGAAATCATGAATTGAAATTCAGTTCGAAAAAGCCCTATACCATCAGCCCCAGCTTGGTCTAGTTGTGGTAAGTCTACCAATAAGCCAGCATTAAGTTGAAGAGAAATGAGTTTATTATCAATAGTTTTAGCAGGGCTAGACTTCATCCTCTCATAAATTTTACTAACTTTATTTGCTTTGCTCATTCGCAACTTAAAGCCAGAAAACTGACTAGTCAGTGGTCTTATAAAAGCAATTCCATCATCACCATCAAGTAAAACCGGGTCTCCAGTTTCAATTAAATCAAGCACCCCATCGGCACGTCCAATCAATGGAATACCGATTGCACGGCAAACTATAGATGTATGTGAAGAAGCAGAACCTTCTTCAAGTACAATACCCTTTAATTTATTACGGTCATAATCTAATAATTCAGCAGGTCCTATTTCTCTTGCAAATATAATTGCATCATTAGAAATATTTTTGTTGCCGGGGACTAATGCTTCTCCAAGCAAAGCCCTTAAGAGGCGATTTGCCAAATCTTCTAAATCATGGAGTCTAGCTCTTAAATATGGATCACCAGATTTCATTAAACGAGCTCTATGCTCATTACGGACACGTTCTACCGCAGCTTCAGCGGTTAAGCCAGAATGTACAGCTTCTCTAAGACGTCCCACCCATTTGCGATCATAGGCAAACATTCGGTAAGTCTCATAAATCTCTTTGCTTGCACGCGAAAATTTTGCAGTGTCCCCTGCAACCATTGCATCTACAGATGCGCGTAACTGTGTTACACCCTTTTCAAGCCTTACTTCCTCTTTTTCAACATTATCAGAAAGCATATTTGATGGAGCGACTGGAGGAACATGCAGATAGGCATGTCCCTTTACAAGTCCGGATGCAAAAGACTTTCCTTTAACTGTTTCAGGGCGAAACGGAGCTAGCTTAATACCTTTTAAAGCAGCTTTCTTACCACCTGCTCTCTCATCATCTATAATTATTTCAGCAAGAACCATAGCAACGGTCAGTAAGTCTTCTACCTCATCTTCTGTGAAGCTACGTGCAAATTTAGACTGCACAACTAGAACGCCTAGTACTCGACCACCTCTTAATATTGGAACTCCTAAAAATGATTTATAAGGATCTTCCCCAGTCTCTGGACGATAAGAGAATAAGGGATGACTGGGTGCATCAGCTAGATTGAGGGGTCGTGCCGTTAAAGCAACATGCCCAACTAGTCCTTCGCCAGGTTTCAGGCGCGTTTTATGAACTGCTGATTTTTTTAAGCCTTTAGTTGCGGATAGCTCCAGGTCTTTACCTTGGCGAAGGAGATATATTGAAGTAACTTTAACTCCCATTGCTTTTGTTATTGCTTCAACAAAATCATCTAATCTTTCTTGTACCGACTCTGTCTCAGCCATAGCTGCACGGATTGCTCTCATCAGCTTAGGCGATTTACCCTTATTTTTAATATTACCACTCATAAAGTCCTACATTTAGTAAATATGGGTTAGAGTTACGATATAACTATTTAACATAAAAAAACCCACCTTGGAAGATGGGTTCTATCAAGTGGGATTCATTGAAATCTATTTTTTCTTCGCTTCACCTTTTTTACGTGCAGCAACTATCCCGCGACCTGTCGTACGTTCAGCAATACGAGCAGATTTACCACGACGATCACGAAGGTAATATAATTTAGCTCGACGAACTTTACCTTTTCTCTTTATTTCAATGGCTTCTACTAAAGGGGAGTAAACTGGGAATACTCTTTCAACACCCTCACCGTAAGATATTTTTCTTACAGTAAAGCTCTCATTCAAACCTTTTCCCGAACGAGCTATACATACACCTTCAAAAGCCTGAATACGACTTCGCGTTCCTTCAGTTATCCGGACTTGGACGACTAGTGTATCGCCGGCTGAAAAATCTGGAATAACTTTTCCATTATTTAATAATCTAGCCTCTTCAGCTTTATTTAATTTTTCAATCACATTCATGACTGTCTCCGTTAATATAATCTTGCCACAAATCTTTGCGACGAGCTTTTGTAATTTCTTTACTTCTTTCAATTCGCCAACAAGTAATCTTTTTGTGATCACCTGAAAGTAATACTTCGGGAATATCCCGACCTTCAAACTCTCTTGGTTTAGTGTAGAGTGGATACTCTAACAAACCATTTTCAAAACTTTCATTCTCCGCGCTTTGTGCTCCCCCAAGTACGCCTGGTAGAAGCCTAACACATGCTTCAATCATAACTTGTGCAGCCAGTTCTCCTCCAGCAAGTATATAGTCGCCAATAGAAATTTCTTCCATCTGGCGAGACTCAATCACCCTCTGGTCTACGCCTTCAAACCGTCCGCATAATATTACCACTCCTTTACCAGATGCAAGTTCCTTAACTCTTTTTTGAGTTAAAGGTCTCCCTCTCGGAGTTAAATATATAATCGGGCGGTCATTCGACATGGCCACACTATCGATAGCTTTTGCAGCCACATCCGGTTTTAAAACCATTCCTGGGCCGCCACCAGCAGGTGGACTATCAACAGTCCGATGCCTATTAACGGAAAAATCTCGTATGTCTACTGTTTCTAGCTCCCAAATATCGCTTTTTTCTGCATTCCCAATTATTGAAGCGCCTAAAACACCTGGAAAAACATCAGGAAACAATGTAATCACTGAAGCTTTCCAAGAATTATTTGGTTTTTTAGGCGGATTAGTCATGGTATAGTTTAGTTTGAATTTATATTTATTACAATACGCTTTAAATTAATATCAATCTTAGGAACCCCATCTTTAGTAAAAGGGTGGTAAAAACTAGCAGATTCTTTGGGTTTTATTTCGAGTAATACTCCTGCTCCAAAATCTTTTGTTCCCACTACAGATCCCATACGCTTACCGTCAGCAGTTTTAACCTCTAGGCCTATCAAATCAATCAGATAGAATTCATCGTTATCTGTTAGTGGAAGGCTACTTCGTTTAATATATAGTTTTTTCGACTTAAGTGCCTCGGCCTGCTCCCGAGTTGCAACCTCCTTACACACTAGAGCTAAGCCACCTTTTATCACTTTATAGGTTTGGGGTGTCAATAATATATCACCTTTAATGGATAATAAAGGCCCATAAGACATGATGTTTTCTGGCCCGTCGGTGAAGGTTTTTAGCCTTATTTCACCCTTAACACCAAAAGCGCCTAAAATGGCTGCTACACATATGTATTCATCTTTTTTCATTTTTTGATACGTTCAATTAAATTGAAGCTTTAATTTTTTTTACTAAATCTATTTTTTCCCAACTAAAACCTCCATCTAAATCAGGGTTTCTACCAAAATGGCCATATGCAGCAGTTCGAGCATAGATAGCTTTGTTGAGACCTAAATGATCACGAATGCCTCTCGGGGTTAAGTCCATTAACTTTGGTAAAACCATTTCTAATTTCTCTGCTAACAAACTATTCTTCTCGCCAAGGTCAATATATAGTGAAGTGGGATTGGAGACACCTATAGCGTAAGAAATTTGAATGTTTGCCCAATCCGATAAACCTGTCGCTACAATGTTCTTAGCTAAATATCGTGCAGCATAGGCTGCTGATCTATCAACTTTTGTTGGGTCTTTTCCGGAAAAAGCACCCCCACCATGGGGAGCCATACCTCCATAGGTATCCACAATAATTTTACGGCCAGTCAGCCCAGCATCTCCATCAGGGCCCCCTATAACAAAGTTTCCAGTTGGATTTATGTGCCATATGGTATTTTCATTTAACCATCCATCCGGAATTACATCATATATGTATGGCTTTACAATGCCCTCAACATCTAACGCGCTAAGCCCATCCTTGTGTTGGGTGGATAATACAATAGAAGAAATTCCAGCAGGCACTCCATTTTCATACCTAACTGAGACTTGAGATTTAGCATCTGGCTCTAAACCCTCAATAGCACCTGAGTGTCGTGCTTCAGACAAGCTTTGCAATATTCTATGTGAATAATAAATTGGTGCAGGCATCAAAGCCTCTCCGACCTCATTGCTAGCATAACCAAACATAATTCCTTGGTCTCCGGCCCCTTCACTTTTGTGAGTTCCTTTTCCAAGGTCAACCCCATCAGCTATATCAACAGATTGAGCATGTAGTAAAATTTGGATATCAACATTTTCATAGTGAAATCCAGGCTGTTCATAGCCAATATCTTTTATTGCAGACCTAGTGATTGCCTCAATTTCTTCATTAGTAACTCCCAGCCCTCTTGTCTCACCAGCAATTATAACCTTATTGGTAGTAGTTAAAGTCTCGGCTGCAACTCTAACATCTGCAGGATCCATTCCACCTTTCACTGAAGAACGATAATATAGATCAACAATTTCATCAGATATTCTGTCTGCAACTTTATCAGGGTGGCCCTCTGAAACTGACTCTGATGTGAAGTGGTAGGTAGGTCGTGACATTATTTAATCTCTCTCCAATCGCAGGGCGCTAATACCTATAATGGTCCGGCTTAAAAGGCCCCGATTGATTAACGCCTATATAGTCAGCTTGCTCTCTAGACATTTTAGTAAGTTTTACGCCAATTTTTTTAAGGTGAAGTCTTGCAACTTTTTCATCTAAGTGTTTCGGCAACATATAAACTTTATTCTCATATCTTTCATTATGTGCCCATAGCTCAATTTGGGCTAAAACCTGATTTGTAAAGCTAGCAGACATCACAAAACTTGGATGCCCTGTTGCATTTCCGAGGTTTAATAAACGACCTTCAGATAATAATATTAGTCTGTTACCACTAGGAAAAGTGATCATATCGACCTGGTCTTTTATATTTGTCCACTTATGGTTTCTAAGAGATGCAACTTGAATTTCGTTATCAAAATGGCCAATATTTCCAACAATTGCCATGTCTTTCATTTCTCGCATGTGTTCGATTCTAATTACGTCTTTATTACCAGTAGTCGTAATAAATATATCAGCATCTGACACCGCATCCTCAAGCGTAGTTACCTCAAATCCATCCATTGCTGCCTGCAGTGCACATATGGGGTCAATTTCTGTAACCTTTACTCTCGCACCAGATCCTCTTAAAGATGCGGCAGATCCTTTTCCAACATCACCGTAGCCACATACAACAGCAGTTTTTCCAGCCATCATAGTATCAGTGGCACGCCTAATACCATCGACCAATGATTCCTTACAGCCATATTTATTATCAAACTTTGATTTTGTAACTGAGTCATTAACATTAATAGCAGGAAATGGTAATTGTTGTTTTTCTACTAACTCATACAATCTGTGGACTCCTGTTGTAGTCTCTTCCGATACCCCTACAATTTGTTCACGCGTTTTTATAAACCACCCTGGTGATAATTTAATTCTTTTTCGTATTTGATCAAAAATTGCTGCTTCTTCCTCCGATGCTGGTTCAGCACTTATCAAGTGAGCTTCACCTTCTTCAACTCGTGCGCCGAGGAGAACGTAAAGTGTAGCATCACCACCATCATCAAGAATTATATTAGGCCCATCGTCGAAAAGGAAAGATTGGTCCAGATAATCCCAATGCTCTTCTAAACTTTGCCCTTTTATAGCGAATACTGGAACACCTGAAGCAGCGATTGCAGCCGCAGCATGGTCTTGTGTAGAAAAAATATTGCATGACGCCCAACGAACTTCCGCACCTAAGGATGTTAATGTTTCAATTAAAACCGCAGTTTGAATTGTCATATGTAACGAACCAACAATGCGTGCGCCTAAAAGAGGTTTTTCCTCTAGAAACTCACTTCTTAATGCCATTAAACCTGGCATTTCAGTTTCAGCGATATCAATTTCTTTGCGTCCGTATTCAGCAAGTTTTATATCTTTAACAACATAACTAGGGTTATTCATTTTTATTACCTTTAAAAGATATGATTACTAATTCTCCATATAGGTACTTTATTACAAAGAATACAACTTTTTATGGTGACCTTGTCGCTTAAATTTGCAAACATTATAAAATGCAACATCGTCCAAAGATATCAGTAATTATAGTAAACTATAATGGAGAAAGGTGGTTAAATGATTCCATTGAGTCTGTAGTTAATCAAACCCACGCTGATTTTGAATGTCTTATCATCGACAATGGATCAACAGATGGTTCTATAAAAAAGTTGCCTAAATTAGATAACAGATTTGAAATAATAAAATTAGGTAACAATACAGGATTTGCATATGCAAATAATTTCGCAGTAAGCAAATCCCGAGGGGATTGGATAGCGTTGCTAAACCCAGATGCTTTTGCAGCCCCAGACTGGTTAAAAAAACTATATGAAGCTACAAAGGTTTTTTCTGGTATTACTATGGTAGGTAGCACTCAATATTTAGCGAATAAAGATAATACATTTGATGGAGTAGGGGATTTTTATCATGTTAGCGGGTTAGCTTGGCGAGGAAAACATAACCAATCGTCAATTGGAACAATATTGGAAGATCGAGAAGTATTTGGGCCCTGTGCCGCTGCAGCTATGTATGAAAAAAAAGCATTTTTAGAAATTGGAGGATTTGATGAAAAATATTTCTGTTATCATGAGGATGTGGATTTAGCTTTTCGTATGCGTTTAGCAGGAGGTAAATGCGTCCAAAAATCTGATGCAATTGTTTACCATGTAAGCAGTGGCATATCTGGAAAAGCTTCAGATTTTGCGGTTTATTATGGAACACGTAATAGGATATGGACATTCGTAAAATGCATGCCAATTAGTGGTTTAATATTATTTGGCATTGGGCATATTTTATTAAATTTTGCTTTTATATTTTGGTCATTATTTCGCAATAACAGAACAAAGCCTACATTACGTGGTATTTATGATGGAGTAAAAGGGCTTCCATTAATATGGAAAGATAGAAAAACTATTCAACGTAGAGTTAAGCTAATGACTTTATTAAAAATTTTAACGATAAATCCTATAAAGCCGTTAATGAGAGGCGACGGGTCTATTAAAATTACATCTGATTAAAAAAAGTATCTAAATAACCTTAGTAATTTTAATAGCTGCATGACAACCTGCTTTTATGATATTTGATAATAGATTATATGCTGGGGCCTCATGCGCCCCACTTTCAACAGCAATATCTCGGTGATGAAGCTCATCTTCTCGAAATTCTTTAAACAAATCTGATAAATCAGGGTCAATATCTTTAATTTTCTCAGCTTGCTCAGCATAGTGCTGTTCAATTACACTTTCAACAGCTTCTGTACATGCATGTGCCGCTTTCTCACTAATCATTGCAGTGAGTACTCCCAAACCATAACCCGCAATATTCCACAATGGCATCAAAGCAGTTGGACGAACATTTTTCTCAATTAATAATTTATCAAACGCATCCAAGTGCTTTTGTTCTTCCTGTTCCATTTCGGATAATTTAGAAGCCGTAGAAGCAGTCTTAAGGTTTCGCTTAAAAACTGCTTGCTGACCTTTGTAAATTGCTACAGCCCCATATTCACCCGCATGATCAACACGTAACATCTTTGATATATTATGAGACTGATAATTCTTTGCTTTATAACTCATTTTTCTAAATCCAGTCGTATCGCCAATGAAGCCATGAGTGCTCCAGACAATGATATTAGAAAATTCCAAGCCGCCATAGACAAACCCAGAAAATGCCACACAGCCTCACTACATGCCGGAGGTCTAATTATTTCATCCAGCCCTGAAAGTGGGTTGTTAATATCAAATTTATAGTTTTGATTATTGGAACTGCATGTTTCAGGGCCATCCCACCAGTTAAATTCTACACCAGTGTGCCAAAGTGCTAATGTTGCCGATACTAAAAATGCTAATATTAGTAAAATATTCATATGAAAAGTGTACTGATTACTATGGCGGCGTACTAACAACATCAAAACAGCAATAAAAATTACGAAAACATGCGCATAACGTTGCCAATAACACATAGTGCATGGAAGATAACCAAAACCGTATTCAAAAATCCAAGCTAAGACTAATGCACTACCAGATAAAATTATCGCAAGTGCCGGAATATGTTTATTAATAAAACTCATACTATAACTCTTAACTGATAAAATACCTAGATTAACATGTGACGGATTAACTTATTAATATAAAATTCTTTAACTATCTATTGAATCTTATTCTTATATGTTATTAACCATCATCGAATATAAAAAATTATTTTTTACATCAAGAGCCTATTTAGAGTGCAAAAAAAATTCAATCATATCGGAATAGAGTTACGCGATGCGCGTATCAAACTTAATTTATCATTTTCTGACGTATCAGAAGATATAAAAATTCAAGCCAAATACTTAGAGTCAATAGAAAATCGTGATCTATATGAGCTTCCAACAATTGGGTATGTATTCGGGTATATTAGATCGTATGCAAACTACCTTGGAATAGATGGGAATTACGCTGTAGAAAGGTTTAAAAGTGAAAGCAGAAGTACAAATGATAGCAAATCACAAAAATCAAGTCCTTTAGTTAAGCCTAGATCTTTCAATAAGTATTTCTTGGTCATAGGGTTTTTAGCCCTCATCATCCTTATATTAATTCTATTCAGACCAAAAATATTCTCCCAAAATGTAATTTTGAGTTTTAATAGTAAGAATTTAGAACCAGATTATATATTTTCACCATCAGAAATAGAAAATTTTTTCCCTGTCTATTGGAAAAATAATTACATCGCATATTCAAATAATGGAACTATAATACTGGAGGCAGTAGCTCCTACATGGGTTCAAGTTAAAGATATAAATGGTGAAATAATTTTTTCAAAAGTTATGCTAACCTCGGAAAGGTGGAAAGGTAATATTGAAGAGCTTGAATCAATCTCAGTGCGTGATGGGGGCGCCCTCAAAATTAAAAAAGGATTACAAAAAGGATACATTTTAGGTGAACGAGGTGAAGCAATTATCGACTATAGACAATTTAAATAATCAGTGCAATTTGTGACCAAGTATGTAAGTAAACCATATATGACTTCTGCAAGAGATAATATAGATTCAATTCGTCCATGGCGTACTATAGAAAGAAGGAAATCTAGGAAAATTATGGTTGGGTCTGTTCCTGTTGGCGGGGGTGCACCAATCGCGGTTCAATCAATGACGAATACAGTCACTCATAATATTCCAGAAACTTTAAAACAAATTCACGAGTTAGAGGCCGCCGGAGCAGATATTGTTCGTGTTTCAGTTCCTGACATTCAAAGCAGCACTGCTATGAAAGAGATTTGTGATAAAGTTTCAGTTCCGATTGTAGCTGATATTCACTTTCATTATAAACGAGGAATTGAATCTGCTGATAATGGAGTGGCTTGCCTAAGAATTAACCCAGGAAATATTGGAGGACAAAACCGCGTAAAAGAAATTGTAGCAGCAGCAAAAGCAAATAATTGTTCAATACGCATCGGCGTTAACGGAGGCAGCCTAGAAAAAGAATTATTAGAGAAATATGGTGAACCATGTCCTGAGGCAATGGTAGAAAGTGCCCTTATGCACGCACGAATGCTAGAGGATGAAAACTTTGATAATTATAAGATTAGTGTCAAAGCCAGTGATATTTTTTTAACGATGGCTGCATATCAAAAACTTGCCGATTGCACTGATGCTCCTCTGCATCTTGGCGTTACAGAAGCAGGAGGCAAAAGGATAGGTTCAGTGAAATCTTCAATTGGTATGGGCAATCTATTATGGGCAGGAATAGGCGATACTATAAGAGTGTCTTTATCAGCCGACCCTGTTGAAGAGGTCAAAGTGGGGTTTGACATTCTTAAATCTTTAGGGATTCGGTCCCGCGGAGTAAATATAATTTCGTGTCCTTCCTGTGCGCGGCAAGGATTTGATGTTATAAAAACAGTCCAAATTTTAGAAGATCGTCTAGCACACATTACTGAACCAATAAGTCTATCAATCATAGGCTGCGTGGTTAATGGTCCCGGAGAGGCCTTGTTCACGGATATCGGATTTACCGGCGGCATGGCTGGCTATGGGATGATGTACGCATCTGGCATAAAAACAGGAAAGACCGATAACAAAGAGATGATAGATAATATTGTCAGAAAAGTTGAAGAGCGTGCGGACTTAATAAGAAAGTCTCAATTGGTTAGTAATATATAAATATGAATTATTCTCTTACATCACCACTGCTTGCGATACTTTTTTTAACTCTATCACTAGGATTTGTAGGGATTGCTTATTATCTTGCAAAACCTAAACAAAAAGGAAAATCATCATTCGAAGAAGAAATACTGGGTCGTATTTCGCAATTATCGGAAGATAGTGCCAAACGTGAAGTACTATTTAGAGAAAGCCTTGATAAAAGACTTAATACAGTATCCGATCGAGTTGGAAAATCCATACAAGACACTCAAGAACGTAATTCTAACAGTCTTAAACAACTTCATGAACGGCTTGCTTTAATTGACCGCGCACAAAAAAATATTGAAACTTTATCAACTGAAGTTTCGGGCCTTCAAAATCTTCTTTCAAACAAACAATCACGCGGAGCCTTTGGTGAAAAGCAAATGCAAGACCTAATCGAAAACTATCTACCTAAAGCATCATATTCATTTCAACATACCCTTTCAAACGGAAAGCGTGTTGATGCAATCATACACTTGCCGGGCGAGCAAGATGATGTGGCTATTGATAGTAAATTTCCAATGGAGTCTTGGCGGCACTTAACTGATGCAGAAAATACTACTGATGAAATTCAGGCAGCCAAACAATTTTCTCGTGACGTAACAATACACATAAAAGACGTAGCAGAAAAATATTTAATTCCTGGCGAAACCCACGATGTAGCAATGTTGTTTTTGCCTAGTGAGGCAATCTATGCAGAGCTACATTCCAATTTTCCAAAAATCATTGATAAAAGCTTTGAACTCAAAGTTATGATTGTATCGCCAACAACCTTTATGGCAACATTACATACGATACACGCAGTGATGAGAGATGCTGCAATGCAGGAACAAGCTCATATCATTCAGAAAGAAGTGACTTTGTTAAGCAAAGACATCAACCGTCTTGATGAAAGGGTTGAAAATTTACAAAAGCATTTCAGTGCATCTACTGAAGACATAAAAAAAATAAGAATTAGTACTGAAAAGATAACAAAAAGAGCAGATAAAATAGAAAATGTGGATGTTAACTTTATAGATAACCAAGACGAGAGTATAGCAAAAGGAAGTATCGCTAATTTAAAATAATTAAACGATAAAGTTTAATATCACAAAATTCTACGACTTTTCATAGCAGCAGTTATAGTTCCATCGTCAAGATAATCTAATTCACCACCGACCGGGACACCGTGTGCCAATCTTGATATAATAACATCTTTATTTACAAGATGGTCGGTTATGTAATGAGCAGTAGTCTGACCGTCAATGGTCGCGCTCATCGCTAGAATAACTTCTTTGACATGATCGTCGGTTGCCCTAGAAATCAAATCAGAAATATTCAAATCTTCAGGCCTAATTCCATCTAGAGCAGATAGTGTTCCGCCTAATACATGGTACTGCCCTCTAAATGCTCCTGCGCGCTCCATAGCCCAGAGGTCACTAACCTCCTGAACGACGCAAATAATTGTTCTATCTCTTGATAGAGAAGAACAGATATAGCAGGGGTCGTTTACATCAACATTACCACATTGACTGCAATTAGATATTTTATCAACCGCTTGAGTCATAGCAGCAGCTAAAGGCCGCATTAAAACTTCTCTTTTTTTAACTAGGTCTAGTGTAGCCCTGCGAGCAGAGCGTGGGCCTAAGCCCGATAATTTTGATAATAACTTTATAAGTTGTTCAATTTCAGGACTGACATTTGAAGGCATTTGATTGACCTATAAGTGATTCATATCATGCTAGCCAATAAGTTACTAAAACTTAAGAGAAATATTCAAAATTCTTGATATTTAATTAATTTCTAAAAGCCGATGGCGGCAGACTTAGGACCGCGTGGGTCAGCAGAGCCAACTAATAAATTACTATCCTGCCCCACAGAGTTTACTCGACCTAAGATATCATAATCATAGTTTCCATTCTCATCTAGTAAGAATTTATGCCCCATCTTATTCAGTTTTTTTATGACATCAACAGATATACCTCTTTCAATATCAACAACATCAGGCAACCACTGATGATGAATACGTGGCTGATTAACAGCTTCGGAAAGATTCATATTCCATTCAATTACATTCAAAACCATTTGTAAAACTGATGTGATTATTCGTGATCCACCTGGGCTACCTGTAACTAAAACGACCTGTTTATCTTTTTTTATAATCAGAGGTGTCATAGAAGACAAAGGCCGTTTTGCTGGAGCAATTTTATTTGCCTCACCTCCAATTAATCCATAACCATTGGGTGACCCTGGCTTGGATGAAAAATCATCCATTTCGTTGTTCAACAAAAACCCAGCACCATCAACACTATAACCACTTCCGTATGAAAAATTTAAAGTATAAGTCACGGAGACTGCATTTCCCTTTCTATCTATTATGGAGTAATGAGTTGTATTCATACTTTCTTTTGGCATTTTAGCACCTGGCCTAATATTTTGAGAAGGAGTAGCTACCTCTAGATCAATATTGGTTCTTAATGCATCAGCATAGTTTTTTGAAGTTAGTGATTTTACAGGAATATCCACAAAATCTGGATCCCCTAAATATTCAGACCTATCTGCATAAGCCCGTCGCATGGCCTCAATCATTTTATGTAAATATGGAGCTGAATTATGGCCATTACTTTTTAAATCATATCCACCCAAAATGTTTAACATTTGTATTATATGCACCCCTCCTGAGGAAGGTGGAGACATTGCATAAAGGTTATATCCTTTGTAATTTCCAATAACAGGCTTCCGAGTTATGACCCTGTAATTTCTTAAATCTGCATGAGTAATTAGGCCTTGGCCCGATTTCATTTCAGATACTATTAAATCAGCAGTTTCACCTGAATAAAAGTCCTGAGAGCCAAATTGAGCGATGCGTTTTAACGTCTTGGCTAAATCTAATTGCTTAAAAACTTCACCCTCGCTACGATTTAAAAAATATTCTATTGAGCTTTTATCAATTGATAATTCGCTACTGTGGTTATTTAAACTTTCAGCCAAGTGATCACTTATTATAAAACCATTAAGAGCCAATTCTATTGCTGGGCGCATTACCATTTGACGGGACATAGTGCCGTACTTCTCCAATGCTTGAAGTAAGCCCATCACAGTGCCTGGAATACCCGATGACAACCTAGAATATTGTGCCCGATCTGTATCAACCTCCCCCGTTCCGTCAAGGTACATATCCTTATTTGCAGCTGAAGGAGCAGTTTCCCGAAAATCTAGAGAAATAACGTCTTTTTCTTCAGCTAAACTTATTAGCATGAAGCCTCCACCGCCTAGATTTCCAGCTTGTGGGTGAGTAACCGCTAATGCAAATCCAGTAGCAACAGCAGCATCTACTGCATTACCTCCCTGAATTAAAATATTTCTACCCACTTCAGATGCAATAAAGTCTTGCGAAGAAACAATTCCATTTTCTGCAGTTACTAATTCACCCAAATTACTATTATCAGTATAATATCTAACTACATTTGACTCATTAGATAGAGCTGGAGAGAAAAATCCAAGTGAAATAATGCAGAGCATAAAATTTATATAAACTTTGTACAAAAAACTATCCTACAGAAGTTAGGGATTCTTGAGCAAGCTGAGTTATACTTTTATAGTCAAGCTTTCCAGTTCCTAGGATAGGAATCGATTGAACAAATATAATTTTTTTTGGGACTGACAATTCTGGCACACCATGTGCTTGGGCCCAACGAAGTAGATCGCTTCGCTTTGCATTGGCATTATTGCTAACCAGAACTATTTGCTCTCCTTTTCTGGAGTCAGGAAGGATTGCAGCGGCATTTATAAATTTTGGCCATACGGCTGAAGCACAATTCTCAACTACTGTTAGGGAAACCATTTCTCCTCCAATTTTTGCGAATCTTTTTAGTCTTCCTCGGATTATGTAATGGCCCTCATCATTAATTGAAACAATATCACCCGTATCATACCATCCATCAGCCAGAGGCGTTACAATGCCAGGGTTGGCACTTGTAATGTAACCTTTCATAATATTAGGGCCTCGCACCCAGAGCTTTCCAGCGTCTTTAAGGCCCTCAACTGGCTCAAGCCATGCCTCTATACCTGGAAGCATTCTTCCGATTGTACCCGCATGAATATCTCCGGGTTGATTAGCTGCAAGTACAGGTGCACATTCGGTAACACCGTATCCCTCTAAAACTTGCATATCAAATTTTTCACTGGCCACTTTTCTAGTTTCTTCGCGAACTTTTTCCGCCCCGCACACAGCAATCCTTAATGAAGCCATACCTCCATCAGCACTCGATCTCATATATTGATTCAAGAAGGTATCAGTTGCAAAAAGTATAGTTGATTTGGTTGATGCTATACGGTTGGCAATAGTTTTCGTTTGTAAAGGGGATGGATGTAATACAACTTTCCGGCCACTAAAAATAGGCCAGAGAGTTCCTGCTGTAAGACCATAACAATGAAAGGTTGGTAATGGATTAAAAAATATATCAGTTTCTTCAAGTTCAACATGCTGCTCTATTTGTTCAATATTGGATAATATATTCGAGTGTGACAGCACTACCCCTTTAGGACTTCCTTCTGTGCCTGAAGTAAATAAAAGAACAGCTTTATCATCGGGTGAAGGTTTAGGCGAGAAAATAAATGGAAAGATGGGGCCAAAAATTGCAGTCAGCTTACTAAAAACGCTTAATTCTTTTTGGAGATCTTCAAGGTAAACTACTTTTACTACGGATGATAACTCATTAATTAAATCAGAAATTCCAGCGATTTCTATGAATTTATGAGCCGTCAAAACAATAGGTATTGGGCCTGTAGCTAAAGCATCTTTTAGATTTCTGATGCCAGAGGTAAAGTTTAACATTGCTGGTGTTCTTCCTGCCGCATGAATAGCTAAAAAGGATATTGCAGCACCAGCACCAGTAGGAAGCAGAATGCCTATATTGTCATTTTTTTTCGTTAAATTTCTCAATGGTAATCCTAAGGCAAAAGAAGCACGCATTAAATCAGAATAATTTAACTCTCTTCCATCACCATCGATTACTACTCCCATGTTTGATCCATGTACTCTAGATGCATCTAAAAATGCATCGAAAACCCCTCTGCGGGTACGGCTTTTTCTTAGTTCTGATAAATTCTCTGATTTTAATGTATCATTCTTCATGAGGCCCCTTTAATCATCACATATTGAGATGATAACCTAATCTAAGTTTTTCTTATAGGGATAAATTCATTCCTGGCGGAATTGGTATATCGCCCATAGCACTTTTCATTGTCGCAGCCTGCTCCTGGTCTAATTTTGACTTAGCATCTTGATATGCTGCAATAATTAAGTCTTCGGCCATTTCAATATCAGCTCTTTGACTGGAGCCAAAAAGAGAGGGGTCTATGTTTAAAGACTTCATATTGCCGCCTCCAACTAATTCAATAGAAACTAATCCACCGCCAGATTCACCCTTAACAATTATATCTGAGACTTTCTCTTGAGCTGCGGCTATTTTTTTTTGCATCTCTTTTGCCTGCTTCATCAGTCCCATTAAATCTTTCATTCTAGTTCTCCAAAATTACCTCTGATTACATTATTTTGAGTAGGCTCATCTTCAGAGTTATAAATTTTAATCAACTTTGCTTTACTAATCAATGAATGCGTAAAAATGGGGTGAGATTTATCTTTTTCATTTTGCTCAGTTTGAGATAATTTTTCTAGCTCTTTTATTGTAAAGCCCCCTCCATCTACTTCAGGGGAAACTACCCATAAATCGCCTGTTAAATTTTTTAAAGCAGAAACAATACTTCCAGATAAATCCTTAGGTGCTCCGTCAGAGGGCTGGTATATGATCATACCCTGTTTGACTTTAATAGGCTTCACATACCTTTTAATATCTGATTTTAAGATAATATCAGAACTAGGTAAAGCCGCTATAATATCTTCCAACGTATTAAGAGTTAATACTTTATTTTCAGGAGCCACAGTTTCTTCAATAATATCTGCATTTAATACTCTTTCAGCTGCCGAATGATGATTAGAATGACTCGCATTAATAGGGTTTGCAGATACAATAGACTTAGCAGTTTCCTCTTTAGTTGTAATCTGGGTGCTCATTTCTTTAATGATTTTTGTTGCTAGCTCTGGCGGTGGAAGAAGCCCTGCGGTAGATAGCTTCAATAAAACCATTTCGGTGGCCGCTATTGGTACAGGAGCAACTTTTACCTCAGTATATGACTTGATCAATATTTGCCATATTCTAGTTAACTGTCCAACTGTCAATTTTTTTGAGATTTCATGTAATAAATCTGCCTGCTCTGAAGCCATATCTGATAGAGCTTCAGAACCAAGTACTTTAGCCCTGCTAACCTCGTGACAGACGTCTAACAAGTCTTTCATCATTATGATGGCATCAGCACCATCATTGTGAAGCTGCCTTATTAAAAGCAATGCGGCCTTAATGCTTCCTAAAGCAGCCAATTCAAATAATTCTATAATTCTTGCTTTATTAGCCAGACCCAACATAACTCTAATGTTTTCCGCAGAGACCATCGAGCCTTCCATATCCGACTGAACAATCGCTTGGTCTAAAAGAGATAAACTATCACGAACAGAACCCTCAGCTGCCAAGGAGATTAGCGAAAGTCCTTCATCAGAAATATTAGCTTTCTCCTTTTTACAAATCTTAGAAAGATGGTTTTTCATCTCATCAGAACCCACTCTTCTAAGGTCGAATCTTTGACATCTTGATAAAACAGTTATGGGTACTTTTCGTATTTCAGTCGTAGCAAAAATAAATTTAGCATGGTCTGGCGGTTCCTCTAGCGTTTTAAGCAGTGCATTAAATGCACCTGTGGACAACATATGTACCTCATCTATAATGTATACCTTATAGCGAGCAGAAGCAGGGGCATAACGAACTCCATCTAAAAGCTCTCTCATATTTTCGACACCCGTCCTTGATGCTGCATCTATCTCTAAAACATCCATATGAGATGAATTCATAATCAAGTCGCAATGTTTACCTGAGACCGACAAGTCAACTGAGGGGCCTTCGATATTGTCACTCTCGTAATTCAATGCCCTAGCAAGCAATCGAGCTGTTGTTGTTTTTCCTATTCCCCGAACACCGGTAAGCATAAAAGCATGAGCTACACGAGAGACCTCAAAGGCATTTCTTAATGTATGCACCATGGCCTCTTGGCCAATCATATCCTCAAATGTTCTAGGACGATATTTTCGAGCTAGAACCTTATAAGTTTTATTCTTATTTATATCCATACATAACCTATAGAGACATTTAATGTCTTTAGCAAAGTAATGAAGTTAAATTTTTATACCTTTTTTAAAATTGGTAAATAAAAAAATTTACCAATGGCAACAGATAAAGAAATTTGATAATAAGTCATTATGTTAACAAAATTGTTCTCTTTTTCTATTTTTTTATTTGGGGCTACGGGACAGACACATACCAACGAAAATGCAATAGATAAAAAGACTCATTCTCTGGAAATCTCAGTTGAAAATGATTTACGCATGGATGTTACCCATAGTAGAGAAGAGAAGTTTCAAATTTGGAAATTAGAATTTATAGAAAAAGCAATTGAAAAGGGCTATACAAAAGATCTAACAGAATATTTTATTATGCCCGCAAAAATTGAAGAAAAAGCACTTCAAAGAGATAGACAGCAACCGGAATTTAACACTCCTATATGGTCATATCTAGACCAGGCAGGTAATCCTAATCGACTGAGAAACGGAATAAAAAAATTACATGAGAATGAAATTTTATTAAATGATATTGAAAAAAAATACAAAGTCTCAAGACATGTTTTAATAGCAATATGGGGACTTGAAAGTGCATTTGGGGAAATTATGGGTAATTACAATCCTATAGACTCACTTTCCACCTTCGCTTTTGAAGGAAGAAGAAGAGACTTTGGAGAGCAGCAACTTTTTGCACTTTTAAGCCTATTAAGAGATGGGTCTGTTCAAAAAAATCAATTGTTAAGTTCATGGGCCGGAGCAATGGGAATGATGCAATTCATTCCAACTACATTTAGAGACTATGCTATTGATTTCGACAATGATGGTAACAAAGACTTATGGACAAACAAATCAGATGCATTGAGTTCTGCTGCTCATTATCTATCTAGACATGGGTGGAGATGGGGGGAACCGATTGTAATGGAAGTAAGCACCAAAAATGGTTTCGATTATAGTCTTGCCGAAAACTCGCAAAAAATGGTGAGTGAATGGTTGAAGCTGGGTATTACTCAAATGCCAAATCATGAAAACCTTAAAATATACGAAAATTTAAAAGCCAAGCTTATTGTTCCGAGCGGCCACAAGGGACCCAAAATACTAATATTCAAAAATTTTGACGTAATAAAAAAATATAATAACTCAACAAGCTATGCATTAGCTGTTACTTCATTTGCACACGCTCTTAATGAAAGAACGGCGATTACAGCTGAATGGCCAAGGACTGATAAGCTTTTATCATTAACGGACAGAGTTTCTGCTCAAAAAAAACTGAAAGAATTAGGTTACAAACTCGGTTTAATAGACGGTGTTATTGGTCCAAATAGCAGGAAAGCTATTCGGGAATGGCAGAAAGACGTAGGCATACCAGAAGACGGCTATTTAGAGAAAAATATTTTAGACCTACTGTTGAAACAATAAAGTCACTCATAAAAAAATCTTACCTAATCTTTTCCAACAGCTTCAGCTATGGATTTAAAGCCATCTGCCTTTAATCTTAATAATAAATCGGTATTAATAGCATTTACTAAGCCAGGGCCCTCATAAACTAAGGCTGAATAAATCTGAACTGCACTTGCTCCAGCTCTTATTTTTTCATATGCTTGGAGACCATTGCTGACACCCCCAACACCAATAAGGTCAATTTTGCCTTTAGCAGCTGCATAAAATTGCCTTAGAATTTCAGTTGATAAATCAAAAAGAGGTTGACCGGATAGTCCACCTTTTTCTATTTTATATTTACTTTTTAACGATGAAGGCCTCGCTAAAGTTGTATTCGAAACAATTATTGCATTTATTCCATAAGATCTTGATTGTTCAACAATACGTTCGATCTCACCTAAACCAAGGTCTGGAGCCACTTTAAGAAATATAGGATAGGAGGGCTTACCCCCGGCAAGTTGAGCACGCACTTCAGAAACACGGCCCAATAATTCTTCCATAGCATTTTCATTTTGAAGGTCTCGTAAACCTGGTGTGTTAGGTGAACTAATATTAATTGTAAAATAATCAGAAAGGCCCCACAGAGACTTTAAACCAATTGCATAATCTTCAACACGGTTTTTACTATTTTTATTTGCCCCTAAATTAGCTCCTACCAGACCATTTTTTAACTTCCGTTTTTCCAAGTTATTTTTAAATTTATTCAATCCAGCATTATTAAAACCCATTCTATTTATAACAGCTTTATCTTCAACTAGCCTAAAAAGTCTTGGCTTTGAGTTTCCATGTTGAGGCAAAGGAGTGACAGTACCGCATTCCACAAAACCAAATCCTGCAGCAAGCATTGGTGTTGAAACTTCACAATCTTTATCAAATCCAGCTGCTAAACCAACAGGGTTAGGAAGATTTAAACCTCCAACGTTAATGGCGAGATTTGACGAAATTGAAGCCCTAAATTTTGGCCCCAAACCTCCACCTAAGGCTTTTATAGTTAATTTATGAGCATTTTCAGCGGGAAGCTTTCGTAATAACACAGTCCCCAGTTCATGCATAAGTGACATATCTAATCCATTGTAATAATACTTAAGTCATAAACACCTTTGGCATTAGGTGACAAGGTCCAGTAATTAATAATGTAGCTAAATTTTAAATCTCCATAAAAATGTGGAAATTTAGCCCCACCTCGAGAAACTTCATATTTTAACAGTTCAGGGTTTTTTTCCGCATCAACCGCAGCTATCACTAAACTATCATTACCATTAAAATGTTTGGATAATGTCTCTTGCAACTGAGTTATTGTTGACATGTGAATAAAACCATCTCGTTTGTCGTCTACACTACCTGAGAAGAAACCATTTTCGAGTATCTCTTCCCATTCCGCCTTTAAGAATATTTTATAAATAATATTTTTTTGCATACTGGTTCCTATTTGTGACTTGCACAACAATATAGCAATTACAAAATTATCGCGCACAGAGAATATACTATCGTACGCAATAGGACACGACAGATTAATTCAAGCTATCAGACATTCATTGAGATTGGCAATAAGCACTACAGTTATAATTCATGAAGGGAAATTCTTATGCGCTCATACAAAAAAATTATTAGTGGGGTGGCTATTGCATTAAGCCTTCCCGCCCTAGCTTGGGGACAAGATGCTCCAACATTAGAAAGCCTAGCAGCAAATGATGCTTTTGTTTTTAATACACTACTTTTTTTACTAGGCGGGTTTCTAGTTATGTGGATGGCGGCAGGATTCGCAATGCTTGAGTCTGGTTTTGTTAGAACAAAAAATGTTTCTATGCAGTGCCTGAAAAATATCAGTCTATACTCAGTAGCAGGATTAATGTTTTGGGTATTAGGTTACCAATTAATGTACGGCGGAGGAGATTATTTTGGTAAATTTGCAATAATGAGCTTTGCCTCAGAAGATATTGCAACAGGTTATTCATCATATTCTGACTGGTTTTTCCAAATGGTGTTTTGTGCAACAACAGCATCAATAGTATCTGGAACCGTCGCAGAAAGAATTAAATTCTGGCCATTCATAATATTCACAATTTTCCTAACTGGGCTGATCTATCCAATAGTAGGTTCATGGGAATGGGGCGGAGGATTTCTTGATAGCAAATACAACTTCTCTGACTTTGCTGGGTCGACTCTTGTACACTCTACTGGCGGATGGGCCGCTTTGATGGGAGCAATCATTTTAGGCGCTCGTAAGGGTAAATATAGCGAAGACGGAAAAGTAAACCCTATACCAGGATCGAACATGCCATTAGCAACTCTAGGCGTTTTCATACTATGGCTAGGTTGGTTTGGATTTAATGGCGCCTCACAACTTGCCATGGGAACTATTACCGATGCAGATGCAATAGCCAAAATATTTGTAAATACAAATATGGCAGCTGTTGCTGGGGTTATTACTGCAGTTGTTTATACACAGTTACGCTATAGAAAAATTGATCTCACAATGGCATTAAATGGTGCTCTGGCAGGACTGGTAGCAATAACTGCTGAACCGCTAACGCCTTCTGTTCCAGCGGCACTACTAATCGGATCCATAGGTTCTTTACTAGCTTGTTTAGCTGTTCCCCTATTAGACAAATTTAAGATAGACGATGTTGTTGGAGCAATTCCAGTACATCTAGTAGCAGGAATATTCGGGACTATTATAGTGCCCCTTACAAACGATAGTGCTACTTACTTCGGCCAATTAGTTGGTATTGTATCAGTAGGTTTATTTGTCAGCCTTATATCAGCAATAATTTGGTATGCTTTAAAACTCACAATAGGAATACGAGTTTCAGAAGAAGATGAATATGTGGGCCTTGATCAATCAGAACTTGGAGTGCCGGCATATCCAGAATTTGTGAAAGGCTAAACTCAGACATACACTTTCCCCCTCGCTACTATTTAAGCAGCGAATACCTTCCCCGGCCTTGCACAAGTTGTGTGCAAAGTCGGGGTTTTTTTGTTTAAATAATATGCAATTCACAAGGTTGCACAATTTAGATTATTTAATCTTGTTAAGATGAAACAACAATGCAGTAACCAAAAATAAAAAAAGATCGGGAAATCATGAAAAAATATTTATCAATTATCGTCGCACTACTGTGTGTCAGCCCTACTCAAGCACTTGCTTCTGAGAGCATAAATAGTGGAGATACCGCATGGGTTTTAACTGCAACTGCGTTAGTATTATTTATGTCCTTACCTGGACTAGCATTATTTTATGGTGGACTAGTAAGAGCTAAAAACTACCTTTCAGTTTTAATGAAAGTATTCACAATAGCTGCTTTAGCATCCATAGTATGGATAACAGCTGGATACTCAATAGCTTTCGGTGAAAGCAACGGCTGGTGGGGAGGTCTAGACAATCTTTTTCTTGGGAGTGTAAACAGTAGCTCGGTAGCCGATTCAATACCCGAAACAGTATTTTTATCTTTTCAAATGACCTTCGCTATCATCACTCCAGCACTGATTGTTGGGGCTTTTGTTGAAAGAGTTAAATTTCTACCGGTACTGATATTCACAGCGATTTGGTTGCTAACAGTATATTCTCCGATAACTAATTGGATTTGGGGCGGAGGTTGGCTTTCAAAAGCTGGACTAGTTGATTTTGCAGGTGGGCTTGTCGTACATGCAACAGCAGGTGTTTCAGCTTTAGTTTATGTACTTATGCTCGGTAAAAGAAAAGGATTTCCTAATGAATTGGCTGTTCCACATAGGCCCGCAATGGTCATGATTGGAGCATCAATGCTTTGGGTTGGCTGGTTTGGTTTCAATGGCGGCTCTCAACTTGCCGCTGATGGTGGAGCTGGGATGGCTATATTAGTGACACACATATCAGCTTCTGTTGCTACTCTAGTTTGGGTAGGAATTGAAGCTATCACCAATAAAAAACCAACGTTAGTTGGCGCTGCAACGGGCACTATTGCTGGACTTGCCACAGTGACCCCTGCTGCAGGAGTCCTTGGTCCAGGCGGGGCTGTAATATTGGGTTTATCCGGAGGATTAATTTGTTACTTTGCTGTCAACTTAATCAGGATAAAACTTAAAATAGATGATAGCTTAGACGTCTTTGCAGTACATGGAGTTGGAGGAATACTTGGAATCCTTTTATTACCTTTTCTCTCTGCGACAGCACTGGGAGGAACAGGGGAAGGCAATTTCTCTATTCAACTGATGGGAACTACAGCAGTCGTATTGTGGTCAGTTATTGCCAGTACTATTATTCTGTATGTGCTGAAAAAAACTTTAGGTTTAAGAGTTTCAGAAGAGCAAGAGTATGACGGACTTGATATAAGTTTACATGGAGAATCAGCTTACAATTAAAACTAACTATATTGCGAACACATTGTTAAGCTGCTTATAAAAAAAATTTAACAAACTTGCATATATTTATTCAACTGCTAGCGTCATTTAATAATTTAAACAATTATTAAATGACAATCAACAATAAGGAAATTATAGTGAAAAAATTACTAACAACTATTCTCACAGTAAGTTTAATGACACCTGCCTTGGCATTCGCTGACGGTCACCTTGACTCAGAAAAATCAGTTAAGGAAGCTATACAACAATATTGGGATGCAAGAAATGACCGCGATCACGAGACGGTTGCAGCTATGGAAAGTGACTCAGGTATGTATGGCACAAATTCTGATGGAAGTTTTCATAAGCCGGTAGCCAAGGCAACTGCAGACGACTGGAAACGAAACATGGTTGGCGACGCTTCAAACATGCGTATTGCTTACACTGAAGCAGCTGAAATTGCTGATGGAGTAGTTTATGCACGATACTATGCTGAAGGCGTAGTTGGAACAGCCGATAATCAAACACCATACCGTACACGAGTAACAAATGTATGGGTTAAAGAGGCTGATGGAAAATGGCGCGCAAAAGCAATGCATTTTTCACGCGCTAATTATGGCGGAACACACCAAACAGTTAGTTCTGACTTTGATGACTGATTTATTATAAATCTTATTATTACTATATAAACCCTGTTTATTGCAGGGTTTTTTTGTAGGTTTATTAAATAATAGATTTATGAACCACTTAAATACAACATAGATACGACAGGTTTCATTTAATTGGCTTGCCGTCGAGAAATTTTCGAGCATATATCTTTGATTTTTTATCATCAGCAATAACTTCTAGAACTTGTATAGACTTTAATTGCACCTGTTTACTTAAATAATCTTTTTCGTCTCGCTTGCTCACATTTAATAAAAGTTTTTCTGCAAACGACTTCCAACGATTGGAATCCACCGCTAAAAGGGACATAGCATAATTTACTTCAATTAATGTATTATCTGAAGAAAGTGCCATTGCCATATTGTAAAGATGAATACCTTCGCTAAGCGAAGCACCAAACCAATCTCTTGAATTTTTTTCACCTACTTTTCTAATAACGCCTAAATGCCAAGCACCCTCAAGTGCTAACCCTAAAGCATCTTCAGGATACATTTCTCTAAAATTTTTAATTTTAGTCAGAGTTTTTTTTGGTAATTTTTTTTGCCAGGCCTTTATGGCACTAGTCGTCCTAGTAACAAATCCATCACTAATCGCGTACTGTAACTGTGCATTATAAAGGTTAGAATCCAATGCAATAGCCTTTTCAGCTAAAGACCTTGCTGACTGCGAATGACTATTTAATTTTCCTACTTCTCCTAATAGAATTTGGGCCAATAAGCTTTCTGATGCAATTGCATAACCTTCTGCAGTATTCATTTTTACAGCCTCAGTTCGCGCTTCCTCGAAGCGCCCCATGGTAAATAATTTCTTGATTTCATCCAAAGAACCGCCATGTGCATTAGGTGGGATTAAAGCACTGAAAAAAATGAAAAGGACAATTTTTATTTTTAAATTTTTATACACTATTTGCTTTTATTTATTATACCTCGAAAGTGCTGATTTTATAAGATCGGATGTTTCATGAGTACCAAAAATTGAGACGAATGAACCAAATCTTGGCCCCTGGCTTTGACCAAGACACACTTCATAAATTGCCTTAAACCAATTTCTTAGATTCTCAAATTCATACTTTTTACCAATTGAAAAAATTAAGGTCTGTAAAGCTTCTGGGTCTTTGGCCTCGTAATCAGAAATTGAATCCAACTCTGAAGCTAAGTCTTTAAGGGCTTTAAACTCTTGGTCGGTAGGCTTACGATAGACTTTATTCGGTTTTACAAAATCCTCATAATATCTTACGGCAAATCCAGCGAGACAATCGAGTGTTGGATTATCATTTGGGTTAGCATCGGGTGCGTACCTTTTTATAAAACCCCACAAGATATTTTTATCAGAAGCATTAGCCGCACTGACTAAATTGAGAAGTAAACTAAATGAAACTGGAGGTACAAAATTTGGGGGGTTACCATTGTGAATATGCCAAACAGGATTTGACAAACGTGACTTAATATCTTGAGAACCCCATGCAGAGAGATGCTGAAAATATTCATCTACATTCCTTGGAATAACGTCAAAATATAATTTTTTGGCGGCTCGAGGTTTTTGGTAATTAAAAAGAGATAAGCTTTCTTGAGGAGCATAATTAAGCCAATCCTCTACCGATATGCCATTGCCCTTAGACTTTGAAATTTTTTCGCCTTTTTCATCTAAAAATAACTCATAAACAAATTGCACTGGTGGATTTCCACCTAGTATTTTGCAAATCTTAGAGTATATCGGAGCGTTATCTTGATGATCCTTACCGAACATTTCAAAATCGACGCCAAGGGAAGCCCAGCGCATTCCAAAATCTGGTTTCCACTGTAATTTGACATTCCCGCCTGTTACTCGAGTAGTTATTTCACATCCATCTTCATCATCAAAAGTTATTGTTCCGTCAACTGAGTTTAAAGCCTTCATCGGTACATATAAAACTCGGCCAGTTTTTGGAGATATTGGAAGAAATGGTGAATAAGTAGCTCTTCTTTCCTCACCTAATGTCGGCAACATTACCGACATGATTTCATCATATTTTTCTAAGGTTAGAAGCAACCATTTGTCGTAATATCCTTCGCGGTATAAATCAGTCGCTGATTTAAACTCATACTCAAAACCAAAGCTATCCAAAAAAGCACGGAGCCGTGCGTTCATATTTGCTCCATAGCTTGATGCAGTACCAAAAGGGTCAGGAACATCTGTTAAAGGCTTCTGTAAGTATTCTTCGAGTATGGCAGGATTGGGTACGGTGGGAGGAACTTTTCGCATCCCATCCATATCATCAGAGATACATATTAGTTTAGCTGGGATTTTATTATCTGTTAAAGCCCGAAAAGCATTCATCACCATGGTAGTTCGCACAACTTCACCAAAAGTGCCTATATGTGGAAGACCTGACGGGCCATAACCAGTTTCAAAAATAACAGGCTTATCCCCACGTTCATAACCACGCCGTTTTTCAATATCTAATCTTCTTTGTATTTGCTTTGCTTGCTCAAATGGCCAGGCTTTTGAGCTACTTAATATTTCGTTAGACATTATTTTCCAGTCATAAGTTTTAAAATGCAATAAAGCATTTTATGAAGGAACGTCAATGAATACTAATTTGACTTATCAATTTAGTTATCCACATCAGGTCTTGGCTTTTTTTCGATTTAAGTTATGATATTTCTACGGATAGTATTCTGATTTCATCAGCTTTACTGACAAAAAAATTTATGTAGGCTAATTAGATGAAGATTTCTATAGAACGCGCCGCTCTTTTAAAAGCACTAGGCCACGTGCAGAATGTTGTAGAACGACGTAATACCATTCCAATTCTCTCAAATGTACTTATAGACGCAAATGAAAACAATATAACTTTAGTCGCCACAGATTTGGATATAGAAGTTTCAGAAGCTGCTAAAGCAGATGTGAGCGCACCTGGCCAAGTTACAGCACCTGCTAATACGCTCTATGATATAGCACGCAAATTACCCGATGGGTCCCAAGTAAATTTACAAATAAATTCTGACGGACGACTAGATGTTGATGCAGGAAGGTCACACTTCACCCTTCCACTTTTACCCTCTAGTGATTTTCCTAAAATGACTGCAGATGGATTTACTCACAATTTTGTTTTAAAGGCACCTGAGCTTATCAGACTAATTGATAAAACAAAGTTCGCAATATCTACAGAAGAAACGCGTTATTACCTCAATGGTATATACATACATGGACATAATGGAAAACTAAGAGCCGTAGCAACTGATGGTCACCGTTTAGCATTAGCGGAAATGAATTTACCTGAAGGAGCAGAAGGTTTGCCTGGGGTGATAATGCCTCGTAAGACTGTTGCTGAGATACGTCGTCTAATCGATGGAAGCGAAGAAGATATATCAATATCTATATCAGAAGCGAAAGTTAGATTTCACTTTAATTCGGCTATGATAACTTCAAAACTAATCGACGGTACATTTCCCGATTACGAAAGAGTTATACCTAAAGGAAATGATAAAGAGTTGACTATAGATAATAAAGTTTTTGCTAACGCCGTTGATCGTGTGGCTACAATATCAGCAGAAAAGTCTAGATCAATCAAAGTTGCATTAAGTCAAGATTCTTTATCGTTAACTGTAAACAATCCAGAGAGTGGTAATGCGCGCGAAGATATAGTTGTTGATTATAGTTCAGAACCTTTAGAAATTGGTTTTAACGCAAAGTACCTATTAGATGTCGCAGGGCAAATTGAAGGAAGGGATGCGGTATTTCTTTTAGATAACGCTGCAGCTCCGGCTTTGGTTAAAGATACTGAGGATGCAAATGCACTTTTCGTACTAATGCCATTACGCGTTTAATTACGACCATATCGTGAGCTATATAGACTACCTTCGTCTAACAGACTTCAGATCTTACGATTCTCTTGATATAAAATTTGATGGACGCCCTGTTGTTTTTTTTGGACCAAATGGAGCTGGAAAAACAAATCTTCTTGAAGCTATTTCATTTTTATCTCCTGGAAGAGGTTTAAGAAGAGCCAAAATAGA
>CAJQGR010000032.1 GCA_905477785.1 uncultured Hellea sp. | reverse complement strand
CGTCACTCGCGCCATTTCTTGAAATGGATTTTTACCAGGACCTTGTCGCAAGAAATGCTGCGTACTAGAATTCGATTGTAATGCTCTGATTGGAGTGATCCTATGATAGGCTTTACAGCTCGCTGCATGTGATGAGTGATCACCCAGGGATGGCAGCATGGATAGAGATATGATTCATTTTTTATTCTTATAAAAATTCCAGGCAGTTTGAATAATATTTTCTAAATTTGAATATTTAGTTTTAAAACCTAAAACATTTTCAGCTTTACTTGTATCTGCATAAATTTTTGCTAAATCACCCGCTCTTTTTTGACATATTTTATATTTAACTTTGTAACCTGTTACTTTTTCGATCATACTTAGAATTTGAAAAATACTGTAACCTTCTCCTGTGCCAATATTTACATCAGCTGACTTAAGACCATTTTTTTGAGCCTGAATAGAGTCTATATGGGCTTGTGCTATGTCATTAACATGAATGTAATCTCTAATGCAGGTCCCATCAATTGTATCATAATCAGTTCCAAAAATTTTCATTGATTTACCACTAGCTGCGGCGTTCAGAGCGTTTGGAATTAAATGGGTTTCAGGATCATGTTCCTCACCAATATCACCTTCGGGATCTGCTCCTGCAGCATTAAAATACCTAAGAATAATATAATTGAGATCATATGCTTTGTGAAAACTTTCGATCATATGTTCCATGGCTAATTTTGTTTTACCATAAACACTTAAAGGATTCTGTATAACTGTTTCTAAAATTGGAACATCTTCAATTTCTCCATAAGTGGCACAAGTGGATGAAAATATTATTTTTCTTGCGTTAGTGTTTTTCATAGCATTTAGTAAATTTAAAGTGCCGAGCACATTATTTGTATAAAATTCAGAGGGAAATTTTTCTCCAGTATTAACCTCAATAGAACTTGCTAGGTGAATCACTGTTTCAACAGATTTGTACTTTTCAAAAGCTTTTGATGTTTCCTTATTATTTCTTAAATCCACCTTTTCATATGGCCCCCACTTTATCGCATGCTTGTGTCCAGCACTGAAGTTATCGAAAACTATGGGTAGCCCTCCTTTAGAAGAAATTTTCTTGCAGACGTGTGAACCAATATAACCTGCTCCACCGACAACAATTATTGATTTTCCTTGTAAGTTCTTTAGTTTCATAGATATCCTTAGATCACACTAAAAGCTCTTGGATGGCGTGATAATAATTTTTGTCGCCAGGTTGTTAAGTTTTCTTTTAAAACACAAGCAACGATACAACCCCCAAAGCCTCCTCCCGTTAGTCTTGCACCGACCGCGCCTAAATCAATAGCATCATGAACTAAACTGTCGATATTTGGTAAACTCACTTTAAAGTCATCTCGCATTGAAATGTGGCTTTCTGTCATTAAAAGGCCTAATTTAAAAACATTATCCTTTTTAATAGCTTTAATGGCGTTTAATGTTCTTTGGTGCTCCGTAACACAATGACGTGCTCGTTGTTTCAAATCAGTTGAAATATTATTTAATAAAGCAAAATCATTGTTCGACATATTGCATATGTCATTGTGACCTATAATTTCTTTTATTTTATCACATTCCTCTTTACGTTTTCTGTAGTTCCCGTCTGTATTTAATCTATATTCTCCTGAGTGCAAAATTGCCATATGATAGGCATTTGGTAATGTAAGTATTTCGAAATCTAAAGTTTTAGTATCTAAAGCTATGGCTTTTCCTAAGTCTGAGCATGATATAACCATTTGGTCCATTATACCGCAAGGTATTCCAATGAATTCATTTTCTACACGTTTAGCTAAAATTGCGATTTTAATGTTATCATAAGGTCTCTTCGATAAACTTGCTGCTAGTTTTAAGATTCCAACGATTAATGCAGAAGATGATGAAAGCCCTGCTCCTAAAGGCAATGTAGTTGTTATAGCAATGTCTGCACCTCCATTCAAAAAACCAGCTTTATTCGCAAAAACAATACTTCCTAATGCATAATCGGACCAATTAGATGTTGCTGAATCATTAATGTTCAATTCTTCAACTCTACAAAATTGGTCTGAATAAATTCTTATACGATTGTCACTCCTAGATTTTAAGCTAATAAAAATTCCTTTTTCGAGTGTGGCTGGTAGTACCATGCCACCATTATAATCAATATGTTCCCCAATTAAATTTACACGTCCTGGTGTAAAAGACGAAATGTCTGGTTGAGAGTTATAGATATTTCTGAATGCTAGACTGGACGACATTATAATTTTCTTAATACCTTTGAAGAAACTTCTGGCATTACATCAACAGTAAATGTGCCCGATGACTGTTCTACCGCAGCAAGGTATTTAATTTTACCTTTGGCCCTCATTATTGGATAGAACTGCGCTGTAAAATGCCAGTTACCACTTTCACCTAGAGGGGCTGAGTGCAGGGATAACATATATGCCATTGGTTCATTAAATAGTAAATCATACCTTCTTGTTATATCTCCAAGTAAGAACGCAAACCCTTCTTTTTCAATATCTTTTAAATCCCATAATCCTTCTCTTCTTACCTTAGGGGCTAGCCATACTTCATATGGAAATCTAGAAAAAGATGGGCAGAATGCTTCAATTCCATCAGACTCTGTAACTCCAAATTCCGATTTATTAGTTTGTATGTAATCAGATAAATCATAACCATTATTAAATGATTTCAAGGCATCATTTTGCACTCTAGGAATGAATGGGAAGGCATAAATCTGGCCATGCGGGTGACTTAATGTTGCACCAACAGCATCACCTCTGTTTTCAAATGGTAATACAAATTTATAGCCATCATTATATAGACTTTCATATCGATCTATCCAAGCTTCAATAAGTAACCGTCTTTTGGACTGGCCTATTGAGTATAAGTTACCTGTGGACTCAGGTCCATATACTACAACATCGCAATGTCCCTTTGCCCTACTGGTATTTATTCCAGATAATTGGGAGGGTAAAGGCGCATCAGAGTAAAGGCTAGAAAATTTATTATCAAATATGGCTAATTCAAAATTTTCAAATGGAATTTCAGTAGGTTTTTTACCTTTAACAGATGGATTTAATGGATCACTTGTGATAGACGGCTTAAATATACGGTTTTGACGGTTAGGCGTATATATTACATGTTCGCGCCTAAGAGGGTGCCAACGTAGTTCACCAGCTTTAGTTTGTTCAAAATTATCCTCTTTCAATGGATTTTCATCATGCCGCTTATAACCATATAAGCTAAGATTACGGCCATCGATCTTCTTAAAGCTACGTTTGTAGACTTTCCTTCCATTAATATAATTAGAAAGGATGTTTTGACCATACTGCATATAGTTATAAGCCTTTAGACTTTATATTTTCGAAGTTATGCAAATAACTTTCTAATTGTGGTGTTCAAGTTTATTTAGTTTAAATCAGTAAAATCAGATGAGCCCCTTTGATTCATCTTTTCTACTAAATTTATTAAATTTATTGCATCCAATTCTTTATTATAATTTTTACCATTTATGTAAAAAGAAGGTACTCCAGATACGCCTGCACTTTGTGCTCTTTTACCATTATTTATTATGTGTTTATATTTTTCTTCAGTTTGCATGCACGTATTTATAGCATTATCATCTTTAAGGCCTGACATTATTCCAATTTTTTTATAAAATGAAAGAGCCTCGCCTTTACTCGCCATTTCAAGCATTTCTTTTTGATTTAGCATTTGAAACTCTATTATATCAAAGTACCTTTCAGGCGCTGCGCACTCTGCCATCATAAAACCTAACATAGCTAATTGAGCAGGCTGTGTGGGCAACTCACGAAAAACAAAACGAACTTTACCTGTTTCAACTAGATTTTTTTTAAATATTGGCCATTCATTACTAAACCAATCTGAACAATGAGGGCAAGTTACTGATGCCCAAACAATAAATGTAATAGGAGCCGAAATTGAACCTAAAACATGATCATCTGGCGCTTCACTTAAAGTGAATACCCCATTAGTTGTTATACTTTGTTCTTTGATATCGTGGTTATGTCCATAGTGATTATTTTTAGCCTCAGAAGCATTAGCTATAAATAGTAATGTTATTGAAAGTGTCAAAAAAAACTTAATCATCTGATATTACTCCTCTCCCAAACTTTTCTAAAGCTAGCTTTAATTCCTTGTTTTTTATAGTTTCAAGACCTTTAGCTAGTTTGCATTCTTCTTTTGGGGTTAGGCCTCGTCTTGATATGGGTGGTAGTTTATCAGCTTTTATTAATTTTGTTTGTAATACGCGTATTTTATGTATGTACTCTTCACCAAAGTGCGCATTTAGTCGTTCAATTATAGTTTGATTTGCAGATGTTATTAATGTTGCCGCTGCTCCTGGTGCTGCAATAACCAGTGTTCTTCTATTGTGGGTTCCTGTAAATTTGATAGGCTTAGAAATCTTAGCCCATCGTTCACCAACAATTTCAGGCCAATATCTTGTTAATGTAGATGCTGAAGATCCGCCTTTACCAAATTTTTTAGAAAATGGCTTTATTACCTTACTTACTGAGACTGCTACAGTAGGTGCAGGTCTGTACTGAGCTTTACCTCTTTTTTGATAAAGCCAATCGTTAATGCTTTTTTTTTGTTTGTATGAATTATCCACATATCTTATTTGGCCTATTGCGCCGCTAACGTAAAGTGTTCAGTTTGTTAATCCTATGAAAAATAATAATAAAGTCCTCCAAATGCAAATTGAATTGCTAGCTTGGTACGATCATTATGGCCGTTCTCTGCCGTGGCGTATTAGACCTGAAGATAAACTTGCGGGTAAAAAAGTAGACCCATATGCTGTATGGCTATCTGAAATTATGTTACAACAGACAACAATTGCTCATGCAACTCCATATTGGGAAAAGTTTATTTTTGAGTTTCCTACCGTAATTGATTTAGCTGATTCAAACCGCGATAAAATAATGGCAATGTGGTCCGGCCTGGGTTATTATGCTAGAGCAAGAAACTTACATAAATGCGCGCAATTAATAAGAGATCAGTATGGTGGTTTTTTTCCAAAACATGAATTTGAATTATTAAAATTACCAGGTATAGGACCATATGCAGCAGCAGCAATAGCAGCCATCTGTTTTGACGAGCCCACGAACATAGTTGATAGTAATGTTGAGAGGGTAATCAGCCGAATTTTTAAAATTGAAGATCCATTACCTAAATACCGCAATATTTATCGAATTAAAGCAGGAGTTTTAGCTCCCACTGATCGGCCAGGTGACTATGGTCAAGCTTTAATGGATTTAGGCTCAACTATTTGCACTCCTAAAGCTCCTAAATGTTCTGATTGCCCCTGGCTAGATGAATGCGCAGCTCAAACGGATGGATCACAAATCCAATATCCCAAAAAAATAAAAAAAAAGAAATTACCAATCAGATATGGTGCTGTTTTTATTTTAAGTAACAATGATTCAGTATTCTTAAGGCAACGACCTGACAGTGGGCTATTGGGTGGAATGATGGGCTTTCCTGGTACTACATGGAGTGAAAATAAATCTCTTTCAATACAGTCAGCACCTGCTGCAAAAAATTGGGAAAAATGTCCTGAGCTAGTCTTCCATACTTTTAGTCACTTTAAATTAGAGCTTGAGGTTTACAGGGCTTACGGAAAAGCAGATGATAATCAAGGAATTTGGGCTGATTTAAATACTATAGAAACTTATGCTTTGCCAACGGTAATGTTGAAAGCTTTAAAAATATCAATGAAATAAATTCAAAAATATTTTTGAGTCATAGTTCTAATCTATAAGCATTTCTGCTCGAATTTCCGTTCTAATTTTATCAATCGGAGTTAACCCTATATTTGTCTTATAGTGCCAAAATGTCCAACCATTACAACTTGGGGCACCTTGCACAAAAGCACCAACCTTATGAATAGAGCCCTTGAAATCTGACGTGGAAAGGCTACCATCAGGTCTAATACGAGCAGATATTTTTCCATTTGGAGAAAATAATTTTGTACCAGGTTTTAGTAAGTTTCTTTCTATAAGCGTGCCAAATGGTACTTTAGGTTCTGAACGTTTTGATTTAGTAAAATCTACATCACTAAGGGAACCTTCATTAATTTTCGCTATTCTTCTTTTTGCATGAATGATATATTCTTCTTCCATTTCAAATCCAATAAACTTCCTACCAAGTTTTTTAGCTACGGCTCCTGTAGTTCCTGTTCCAAAAAATGGATCTACTATGACATCACCAGGATTTGAAGTGGATAAAATTATTCTATGAAGCAAACTTTCTGGTTTCTGTGTTGGGTGCGCTTTTTTCCCATCAGACTTTTTTAAACGTTCTAATCCTGTGCAAATTGGAAGCGTCCAATCAGATCTCATTTGGACTCCATCATTCATCATTTTCATTGCATCATAATGAAACGTGGGTTTAGCATTTTCTGTTTTTGTTGCCCATATTAGTGTTTCATGTGCATTTGTAAAACGTGTACCTCTAAAATTCGGCATAGGGTTCGTTTTGCGCCATATAATATCATTTTGTATCCAAAACTGTTGATCCTGTAATATTGCACCTACTCGAAATATATTATGATAACTACCAATAACCCAAATTGCACCATTTGGTTTAAGTATTCGGCGAGCAGCTTTTAACCAGTCATGAGTAAATAGATCATAAGCATCCATTGTGTCGAAATGGTCCCAATCTTCTGTAACACCCAAAACTTGTGAGTTGTCGGGTCGTGATAAGTCGCCCCCTAATTGAAGGTTATATGGTGGGTCAGCAAATACCAAGTCAACACTGCATTCTGGCAAACTATTCATATTTGAAATGCAATTTCCTTGAATAATCTTATTAAATGGCAGTTTACTCACATCAATTCCTTTATTTAAAAACTATATAAAGAATCATTGCACTTGATTTGGATAACAAGAGGTTAACTGGGTCGATAAAATTTGAATTATTTTGAAATTGTTATTCTTTAAGAATTTTAAAATAAATAAGAGGTAACTATTTATCTGTCATATCTTTTCTATACTGCAGCTTCTCCAGACTAATTTTGTCTTTAAGGGTCATAATGTAAGCTGCTAGTGCTAATATAAGTATTCCTGAAGCTTCATAAATAATATTAACGGCATCAATTTCTTTGCTTTGTAAAATTATCATTCTAGTTAATGCTGTCATCGCTATTATTATCGGTAAAGTTACGGGTAGCCTACTACTCACATAAAATGATCCAACCATTCCAAGAACTTCCGCGTAAATGAACAATAAAAATAAATCACTTAAGTTTACAACTTGAGATTGGATTAGTCTATAAATCTCAATTCCAGTAGCATATAATGTAGCAACTGCTATTATCATTAAAATTGATCTCTCTGAGACCCATATGAATTTTTGCCAATTATTGATAACTAATCCTTTTTATTATATCTTAACAGATTACACGCATAATATAAAAAAACAATTATAATAATAAAAAGTATAAATCTATATTAGTGTAATTATTACATTAAGATTTTTTTTACATACTTAGATTGGTAAAATAATGGCAAGAATAGCAATTGATATGGATCACGTTATAGCAGATGCACATAAAGGTCTGCTTGATTGGTTAAGTAAAACTTACGCTATTGAGCCATCTATGTTACCAGGCCAAAGATTTAAAGATGTTTTAAGTATTGATCAACATTTTGCACTTTCAAAAAGACTTGAAACAGCAGAGTTTTTTTTTAATTTGAAGCCCGTAGTAGACTCAATTGAAACGCTTAAAACATTACAAAATAATCATGAAGTTTTTATAACTACAGCTGCTATGTTTGTTCCTAATTCTTTTAAAGCTAAATATGAATGGATTAAAAAACACTTACCATTCTTTGAAACTAAAAGAATAGTGTTTTGCGGTGATAAAAGTATAATTTCGGCCGATTATCTAATAGATGATCATATTCATAATTTTGAAAATTTTAAGGGTAGGGGATTGTTATTTTCTGCTTTGCATAATGAACTTGATACTTGGCCTGATAGATTGTCAGGTTGGAATGATATAGGTAGATTTAATTTTTAAGTGTAGTTTTTATATTTAAGACCTCAAGGCCTCTGAGCATAACATTAGGATTATATGCGTGGTCTTTATTATAATCAGTTAGTTCAATTGTTTTAAACTTATTAATCATATGCTCTAAACAAATGCTGATTTCTCTACGTGCAAGCATACTACCAACACAGGTGTGTATACCACGGCCAAATGCAAAGTGCATCTTGGAGTTTTGACGATTAATATTCATTTTATTTGGCAGATTAAATTTACTTGAATCCCTACTAGCAGCGGCAAAGCGAAGCATTATTCTGTCACCTTTTTTAATTTTTTTTCCTGAAACAGTTACATCCCTTGTTGCTATTCTCCAGCTTCCAGCCACTGGACTTGCCAGTCTTAATATTTCTTCAACCGTATTTTTTATTAAAGAGCTGTCTTGTCTTAAAAATTCCATCTGATTTGGGTTTTCTATCAAAAGTTTTATACCCTCAGCCATCGCACTAGTGGAAGTTTCATTTCCAGCAACCATAATTTGTTGTATGATTGAAACAATTTCCGCATTTGAAAGTGGTTTGTCACCATCCGAACTTGCTGAGACTAAATCGCCTAATAAATCATCATGTTTATATTCACGGCGTAATGTAATTTGACGTTGCATAGTTTTTTGAAAGTCTACTACGGCATGAGCGCATTCCTCTTCACGTTTTTCATCAATCATGCCGCTTAAGCGATCGGTAAAAGCATCGGACCATGATCTAATTTTATTTATATCACTTTTCTTTAATCCTAATTGACCCCCTATTACATTAACAGGCATTGGGATTGCATATTCTGAAATAAAATCCCAGGGTATTTCAGTATCTAAATTATTCAAAATACTATTAGAAATTTTACGTATATCAGACTCTATAATGTTTATTCTTGGGCCACTAAAAGCCATTCCAACTAGTCTTCTAAAGCGACTGTGATCAGGTGGGTCTGACATAAGAAGCACAGGTACTTGAGGCAAGCCTTGCTCAAGTATTTTTTTAACTCTTGGTTTTTCTGAATGCAGTCCCGCTAATAATACAGAAATATCATTGGAAAATAAATGTGGTTGGCTGCATATCTCAGTTATTATATCTGCGCCTGTAACTAACCAAGATTTAGAATTATTTAAGAATATAATTGGTTCATTTAAATGTAATTTTTCATATAATTGAAAAGGATTTATGCTAAATTTAGGGTCATAGATATTTATATCCGATAAATTATCAGTCACTATTTCTTCTTTAGGTTTTTTGTTACTCATAAAGTGGATAATAAATTTATGTATTTATTATGCGCGAGTAAATTCTTCATATGCAGCAATAGCCTTACCTCCATAAACAGTTGATGGCCCGCCTCCCATCTCTATGGCAACATTAATTGATTCAATAACTTCTTCCCTGGATGCTTGAGCTTTAATTGCATTTTGCATATGATATGCGATACAGTCTTCACACCTAATGCATATTGATATCGCTATTGCCATGAGTTCTTTGTTTTTTTTAGATAATGCTCCGTCTTTAGTGACAGTTAATGCTAAACTTCCAAAAATTTTCATAGTTTCAGGTGAACTAGAAGCAAGGGTGCCGGTTGTTTTTTTTAAATTCTGTAATTTATCGGTCCAGTTTGTATTCATTACTTAGTCACTTTCTATGCTTTTATTTTAATCAATTTAAGTCTTTTTTTTCCTATAAATACTGGTAAAAAGCTTAGTCTCTAAGCTTAATTCACTTGTTTGCTATTTTCTAACCAATAGGGCTTCCTTAATTCTCTTTTTAAAATTTTACCACTACTACTTCGAGGAAGAATAGATAAAAAATCTATACTTTTGGGGCACTTATAGCTTGCAAGTATTTTCTTGCATTCTGAGATGATTTTAGTTTCGTTTTGGGGCATGCCTAATTTTAAAACTACACATGCTTTAACAGATTCTCCCCATTTTTTATCTGGCACTCCAATAACAGCAACTTCATCTATCTCGGGATTTTCCTTAAGTGCCCTTTCAACCTCGGCGGAATATATATTTTCACCACCGCTTACTATCATGTCTTTAACTCGATCAAGTATATATAAATAACCTTCTTGATCTAAGTATCCGACGTCCCCAGTTTTAAGCCAATTACCATGAAGTAATGATTTTTTGGTTTCTTGAGTGTTTTTCCAATAACCATTCATGTTTCCAGTGCTTTGAATAACTATTTCTCCTGTTTCACCAAATTTTTGATCTTCTCCACTCTGATTAATTATTTTTATTTTCACTCCATTCAATGCTTTTCCTACAGAATTCATCTTTGGGTTAGGCGGTATTGTATGGTCTTCTGGGGGCAAAGCCGTACAGCTACCGCCAGTTTCTGTCATTCCATATTTTTGTATAAATTTACATCCAAACTTTTTCATCGCGGCAGCCATTAAATCTAAGGGTATTGGCGATGAACCATAAGATATATATTTCAGCGATGCTAATTCCGTATTACTCAAAGAATTTTCCTCAAGCATAATACGTAATGCTGTGGGCACAATAAACTGCTTGGTAATTCCATATTTTTTAACAAGGTTTATTTGGTTTAAGGGGTTAAATTGCGACGTAATTACACCAGTTGCACCGGCATAAAGTGTTGAAAGTCCATAATTTGTTCCTCCCATATGAAAACAGGGCATAGAGATTAAACTTACATCATTGTGATGCCACTTGCTCCACTCAGGACTTGATATCTGTGACTCACGCTCTCGGGTAAGTAGTAATGATTGGTTTGATAGTCTTACCCCTTTTGGGTAGCCAGTAGTGCCTGATGTGTAAAGCTGTATGACATCATCTTTTAAGCCGCATTCAACATTTGGATCCGTTAATTTATTTTTTCCTCTCCAGTCATCGAAGTCATTTATATTAATTATAGGTATATTTCTGGTTATTTTTGAAAGTGCTTTATTTACTGTTTCTTCGAACTCATTTGTAATAAATATTATTTTAGCGTCCGTATCTTCAAGAATATACAAAACTTCATTAACTGATAGCCGCCAATTTATAGGACACATTACTCCCGCAACTTTTGAGGCAGCTAGAATTAACTCAAAATAATGAGCTGAGTTGGTACCTAAATAACAAATTCGATCATTTTTTTTTACACCAGCAGCAATAAGCCCATTAGCTGATTGTGAAGCCATTTTATCTAATGTTTTGTAATTTATACGCTCATCATCAAATATAAGGGCTATGCTTTCAGCTCTTTGGATCGCTTGAACACGGCTTATGTCTCCAATTGATTTTGCTTTTTTGAGTGCTGTCACGTTCAGCGTTTAAAACTGCACACGTTTTGTGTAACCACCATCAATAATAACATTAGTGCCAGTAGTATAATTTGAAGCTGGACTTGAAATAAATACAACTGTTTTAGCAACATCCTCTGGAGTACCAAAACGCCCGAGAACCATTTGCGCTTTAGTCATATCATAAAAATCTGGTTTTGCCTCCTTGACTTTAGACCAATTTCCTCCAGGGAAAACTATTGGCCCTGGCGATACCATATTTACCCTTATTCCTTTTGTCCCTAAGGATTGTGAAAGTTGTTTACCATATGTTATTAATGCTGCTTTTAAGGCATTAAATGCTTGAGGTCTTATAAAGGTTTCAATGGCTGCAGTAGAAGCCATGAAAATCACAGAACCATCTTGTGATTTTTCAAGATAAGGCTCTAAAGTACTGATTGATGTTACAGCAGCTTTTATATCGAGATTAAAAGTCATATCCCAATCCCCTGATCCACCAGCACCTGAAGAACTAATGTTATGTACAAATATATCGCATCCTCCGAGTTCTTCCGCTGCCCTTGACAGCCAAGTAGAATAACTCTCCATGTCCTTTACCTCAAAAGCTTCTGCGAAAACTTTTCCGCCATGTCTCTTTAGGCTTTCCTCAGCTTCGCGTACGCCATCTGGATTTCTAGAAAAAAAAGCTATATCTGCTCCTTCGGCCGCATACAGTTCAAGTGCAGCTCTACCCAAGCCTCTACTTCCTCCCGTGAGAATTACTTTTTTTCTTTTTAAGCCTAGATCCATGATTTATTCCTGTTAATTTACTTTGTTCAATCATTACATCACCATTTTTTAATAAAACACCTATTCTTTTTAGCGGGAGTAATATATTCAATAATATAGCAAGTATAAGTTATGAATGAAAAAAAACTAAGTTCTAAACCTGAAAATACTTATCAGGATATTATTTCTAAGGACATTACAGGTGCGCCAAAATTTCTAGAGCCAGCAGCAAACGTAACCACAGGAGTTGAAGGAATTGACGCAGATAGATATTGGACGCAAGAGTTTTACGATTTAGAAAATGAATTTTTATGGTCCAGGGTTTGGCAAATGGCATGCCAAATAGTGGATATTCCTAATGAAGGAGACTGCTTTCATTACGAAATTGCTGATAAATCATTTATAATAGTAAATACTGCTAATGGAATAAAAGCTTATTATAATGCTTGTCTTCACAGAGGTAGAAAATTAATTACTGGTCATTGTAGAAAATCAGAATTTGAGTGTCCTTTTCATGCTATTACTTGGTCTTTAGATGGTAAAATAGTTCGAAATCCTATTGCTTGGGATATGCCGCAATGGAATGAAGAGAATTCAAGGTTACCCTCTGTTAAAGTTTCAATTTGGGCTGGATTTATTTTCATCAATATGGATGATAATGCTCCTGATTTTCATTCTTTGGCACATCCAATGATAAAGGACCTGGAGCCATTTGATTGGGATAATAGATATAGAGAGTTTTGGTTTGAAAAACATGTTAAAGCTAATTGGAAGACTTTAGCTGAGCCGTTTATGGAAAGTCATCACTCACAAACTACACATCCCCAATTGGTACCTGCAATTGGAGATATTAACTCCCAATATGATTTTCCTAATGCTTACATCTCGAGGCAAATTTCAGCAGGTGCTACTGCTTCACCAGCGATGGAACCTCAGCCAAGCGAAAAAGAGAAACTAGAATTAATGAAAAAAAGAGGTGATGCCCGAGTTGAGGGAGTCGCGTTAGAAGAACTACCTGATGAATTTAGGGCTCGTACATTTTTGGGTAAACACGCGCGCAAAAGATTAAATGAAACTACAGGTAAAGATTACTCTGAAGCTAAAGACTCAGAATTGCTTGACTATATCTTGTATGGAATTTTCCCTCATATGACATTTTGGGCGGGATATGGCCCTAAACTTGTATACCGTTGGCGGCCTGAGCCCGGAAATCCTGAAGGTTCGATAATGGATATAATTATGATGTCGCCAATACCTCTGGGAAAAGAAAAGCCAGAACCTGCGAGAAAAGTTATATTAGGTTACAATGATAAAGTTTCATCCTGCGAGCAAGGTCCATCATCTTTGAAAATAGTACTTGATCAAGATTTTGGAAATATTCCTCACATTCAAACAGGCATGAAGTCTTTGAAGTCAGGAAAAATAAACTTCAGTGAATATACTGAGTCACGCATCAGATATATGCATCAGTTTATTGACCAGTTTATTGAAACTGGTCGTGCCAAAAAATCTATTCCAAACGCTGAATTAGAGCATTAAATTTTTATAAGTTGCTTACCTTTGTTTTGTCCTGAAAAAAGCCTTAAAAAGGTTAAAGGAATATTTTCGAAACCATTTTGTATATCTTCTCTATAAATAAATTTTCCACTATCCAGCCAACTTTTTATATCTTCGACTGCTTTTGGAAATTCTGATGCATAATCTGGTGATAGTATACCTTGCATATTTGCTCTTCGTAGTATCAAATTAAAATAATTTGTTGGGCCTGGGGGATATGGAAATGTCTCGTATCTAGATATGGCTCCACAAAGAACAACCCTTGCTCCTATTGCTAAGTTTTTTAAATCTAAGGCTGAATCCAGAAACTCTCCACCAACATTATCAAAAACAATGTTTGCACCTTCAGGGCAATTTCTAGATATTTCATCAGTAAGGTTACCAGTTTTATAATTGATTGCAGCATCGATTTTGGCTTTTTTTATTAACCAATTACATTTTTCGTCCGTTCCGGCCGTGCCAACTACATAACAGCCTTTAATTTTAGCAATTTGTCCGACCATTGACCCTACCGCCCCAGCTGCTCCAGATATTAATACTGTATTCCCCTCTTTAGGTTTTCCAGCTTTTAGAAAACCAAAATATGCTGTCATTCCTGATGAGCCTAAAGGACCAAGATGGGCTAATAAAAATTTATCATTATCAATCAACTGAACTTGATTTGACTTAAGTGTAGCAAAATCTTGCCATCCTAGGTATGCTTTTACTTTAGAGCCAACTTTTATTTTTGGATTTTTGCTCTCTATCACCTCACCTATTCCTCTGCCACGCATTACTTGCCCATGCGAGGTTGGAGCTGCATAATCTAACTGATTTTCCATCTGTCCTTTGAGTGAAGGAGTAAACTCAAGATATTCAACCTTTATTCTCAATTCATCGTCTTCAAGTTTAATCAAATCTCTTTCTAAGCGCTTAAAATCAGTTATTTTTACGCTTCTTCCTGACGGATTACCATTTATAAGCCACTGACGATTTATATCGGTTTTCATATTAACGACCCTTCCATTAAGCATCAACCACATCTCAATAATCTTTTATACTGACTTTTTAAAGGGGGCGACTTATTATCAAAAAGTGTTAGAACTTGGTCATGGACACTGTATATGAAAATTTAGTTTTTGATGATAATGGCCTTGTGGGATCACAATGTATTGATTGTAAGGAATACTTTTTTCCTAAAACAAAATCTTGCTCTAATTGCTCATCAGTTGATATGACAAATAAAAATTTTGGAACTAAAGGAAGATTATGGTCATGGACAACACAAAACCTTGCACCTAAAGCTCCATATTTTTTGCATGATATTAAAGAAGATTATCAAATATATGGTGTAGGATTTATCGAAATGCCATGCGGAGTTAAAGTGAAATCTAGACTTCAGGTAAGCACTGTAAAATTTGAAATTGGCCAAAGAATGGAATTAAAAACTTCAATTCTTGAGAAACCTAATGGAGAAACCCTTCCAGTTTTTGAATTTAGGATAGAAAAAGAGTAAATGGAACGTGTGGCAATTATAGGAATTGGGTTGCATCCATTTGGTCGAACCCCTGGAATGTCTGGTCTCGATCAAGGTGTTTTTGCTGCACGCAAAGCTCTTGATGATGCTGGACTAAAGTGGAGTGATATCGGAATTGCATTTGGAGGCTCACGCTCTTCTGGTCACGCTATGGCAGCAACAAACCAACTCGGATTAACAGGTCTACCATTTATAAATCTATATACTGGGTGTGCTACAGGCGGTAGTTCGTTATTCGCTGCAGCCAATGCCATAAAGTCTGGTGCAGCAAAATATGCTATGGCAATCGGTTTTGATAAACATGAACGTGGTGCTTTTTCACCTAGTGCCAAAAATAACGATATACCCTCATGGGTTTCTGAAACAGGGCTAATGGTAACAACTCAATTTTTTGCACTTAAATTACAACGATACATGCATGATTATAATATTTCACACGATACCTTGGTAAAGGTTGCTGAAAAAGCCTTCAAAAATGGTTCACTTAATCCTAATGCATGGCGTAAAAGTATTGTATCATATAAAGAAATTGCTGAGTCAAAAATGATTAATGACCCTTTACGAAAATACATGTTTTGCAGTCCCGCTGAAGGGGGTGCTGCATTAATACTAACTTCAGAAACTGAAGTTAGAAAAATGGGTGTTAAGGCAGTTTTTCTGGAGGCTACAGAAATGCGAACCAAAAATTATGGTAGTTTCGAAGTCTATGATACTTGTTTAGCAGCAAACATACAACCCACAGCAACATCCAATGCTGCCAAAGCTGCATTTGAAAGTGCTGGGATAGGTCCGGATGATATAGATGTATTACAAATACAAGATACTGAAGTTGGAGCAGAAATAATGCATCTTGCTGAGAATGGTTTTTGTAAACATGGAGACCAAGAAAGTTTAATACAAAATGGAGAAACTTTAATATCAGGTAGAATTCCAGTTAATACCGATGGAGGCTGCATAGCTAATGGTGAACCCATAGGAGCCTCAGGGTTACGGCAGGTTTATGAAATTTGTCTTCAATTAAGAGGGCAAGCAGGATCAAGACAAGTGCTTAATTCACCTAAAGTGGGTTACACTCATGTATATGGTTCACCTGGTGTAAGTGCAGTAAATATTTTGGCCACTTCTTGAGGTATCTCTAAAGGGTCGGTCTTGGAACTGATTTGTCTTCTGCAATATACCAGGCTAGGCACTCATGAAAGTATTGATTGCCTCTCTCATTTTGGCCAAGTATTATTGAGTCGTGAGCACCTGATTGAAG
>CAJQGR010000031.1 GCA_905477785.1 uncultured Hellea sp. | reverse complement strand
AATATGATTTTGGTAAAGGGGCAGGTTTTTATCTCGATGCGACAAAAATTCCATGGAAAAAGAATTATAAAATGGAATCATATGTTACCACGGAACTAATAAGTTTTCTCGAAATAAACATACCGCAATTTAACAAATCTAAAGTTGGAATTTCAGGTCATTCCATGGGTGGGCATGGAGCATTAACATTACACCTCAAAAATCCTAATTTATTTAGGACTTGCTCTGCATTTTCACCAATAGTTAACCCCTCACAGGTACCTTGGGGTCAAAAAGCCTTTAAAGGTTATTTATCCAGCGAAGAAGAATGGAGCAACTACGACGCAACAATGTTGGTTGAGAAGTCTCCATCAAAAGCAAATATACTTATAGACCAAGGTTTATCTGACGAATTCTTAGGCAGTCAGCTCAAGCCCCTTATATTTAAAAATGCATGTGAAAAATCAAATCAAAAGTTAACCCTTCGAATGCAAGAAGGGTATGATCATAGTTATTACTTTATTGCTTCATTTATAGACGAACACTTAAGTTGGCACCATAACGAAATATAGATATAGCATTCAGGTAAGTATATATAATTTTAAAAAAGAGTGGATAAGGCCTTTCCGTCATAATCTTTCAGCTCATCCGTTCGACCTTCTTTTATTTTTTTAACCCATTCAGGATCTTGTAAAAGAGCTCTGCCCACAGCAATTAAATCAAACTCTTTTCTGTCCATCATTTCATAAAGTTTGTCTAAAGGGGCCGCTTTAGAACTCTGCCCTGCAAACGCTCCAAAAAAATCACCATTTAGTCCCACAGAACCAACAGATATTGTAGGTAAGCCAGTTAATTTTTTTGCCCAACCAGCTAGATTTAAATTTGAATTTTCAAATTCAGGTTCCCAAAATCTTCGTTGGGAACAATGAAGCATATCAACTCCTGCATCTACAAAAACCTTTAAAAATGACTCCATTTCTTGTGGAGTCTCAACTAATCGAGCTGTATATTCTTGTTGTTTCCATTGCGACCATCGCAAAATTATCGGCATATCACAACCTATTTCCTTGCGACATTCCCTGATTACATCAGCAGCAAATTTTGCACGTTCAATAAAGCCACCACCATACTTTCCTTCGCGTTTATTCATAACACCCCAGAAAAACTGATCTATCAAATATCCGTGAGCACCATGAATTTCGATAGCATCAAATCCTAATTTTTTTGCATCTCGAGCAGATCTTGCATAAGAGGAGACCATGTCGGCTACTTCCTCATCTGAGGGTGCAGGCATTATAGATTTTCCAGAATGAGTTATCCCTGAAGGACCATCAGTTTGGGCTTCTGGGTTATGTCCAGTACCTGGTTTACGTATCATACCAACATGCCAAAGCTGCGGAGCGATTTTACCTCCAGCTTGATGAGTGCTAGTTACTACATTATTCCACCCATTAAGTGCAGTTTTTCCATGAAACATAGGGTAATTATTATTATCAGATGAACCTGGTCGATCTGTAACCGTGCCCTCTGTAATTATTAATCCTACATTAGCGGCAGCACGACGAGCATAATACTTAGCAACATCATCACCAGGAACACCATTAGGAGAAAAAGTTCTCGTCATAGGTGCCATTACAAATCTATTTTCTAATGTTAAATTTTTGCAAGTGAATTTTTCAAAGAGCAAAGAAGACATCAATAATCCTTTAATGAATAATTTATAATAGTATTAAATAATACAAAGAAAGTTTTTAATAGAGATATTATCTATAATCTCAACAACTAAAATGCTTTACGAAAAGCCCTGATAAAACTTTCTAAATCATCGTTATGAAGAAAATTTATTCCTGCTGCAGCTGGCCGTCCACCACCACTTACAAACTGAATTGCAAGCTCATCAGAACCGACTCCTAATGAAATAGGCGCACGGATAGAAACCATATAACCATTATCTTTATGGGTCAAAATTGCATGAGCCATACTAGGGTATTTTTGCGACAATACATTTCCAAACACCCCTGATATTCGACGAGATCCTGCACTATTTTCTAAAATTAAAATTTTTCCTAATTTGGTCAAATCTAGGGTTTTCGATTTTTCAGCAAGTAACATGTCTTGATTATATTGCTCTTCAAGTGAGTCTATTATTGCTCCATTATCTTTCAAAAAGAGCATTGGGTCCTCATAATTCAATAATATAGAGTACAACTCAGATGGCTCATAGAGTAAGTCGCTTAGTGAAGACCCATAAGAATTATAATTTATAAGCCTACCCAATCTTTGTAAACTTTCCAAAGGCAAATCATACCCTACAGACTTTCGCCACGCTAATTTCGGAAAATTATCTCCAAATGCTGCAGTTACTGCCCATGCTCTATAGGCGCCATCAAGGTATGCATCGACTAGCATTGCTGTACACATTTCAGGGGATGTATTAATTATTGCCTCTAAGTTATCATATACTGGAATTTCTCCCGAATTATGGTGATCTATATACAGTACCCTGGCGCCATTCTGTAATATTCGAACTAAATCTTTTTTATTTGAACGCATTGAAATATCTAATACCACTACATTATCGTTCGCCCCTGCATCAACTCGAGATAGTAGGTTTATATCTCGCTTGTAACCTGTAACTAGGGTCGAGGGTGTAGGGGAAGCAAGTCTCAACTGAAGCAAAGATAATATTCCGTCCGCATCCCCATTAAATACATCAAAATTAGCCATTACAAATTATAACCTGAAAGATACCCATTGTCTTTTAAATAACTCAGAATAATTTCTGAGGCTTGGTTAGCTGAAACTTTAGTGGTATCAATTTCAATTTCTGGGTTTTCTGGATTTTCATATTCACTATCTATACCTGTAAAATTTTTAATCTCACCTGCACGGGCTTTAGCATATAGCCCCTTAACGTCGCGTGATTCAGCTACATCTAAGGGTGTGTTTATAAAAATTTCAATAAAAAACTTATCTCCTAATAGGTTTCTAGCCATTTGTCGTTCTGCTTTATAAGGTGATATAAATGATGCTATTGTTATTAAACCGGCATCAACCATTAATGATGCAACTTCGCTTACTCTTCGAATATTTTCAACTCGGTCTACCTTAGTAAACCCTAAATCTCGATTAAGACCATGCCTTAAATTATCACCATCAAGAATATATGTATGTCGGTTTAAATCAAGCAATCGTTTTTCTAGTAAATTTGCAATAGTGGATTTTCCTGAACCAGAAAGACCTGTAAACCAAAGTAAGGCTGGATTCTGATTTTTTTGTTTAGCCCTAATTAATTTATTCACTTCTAATTCCTGCCAAACAACATTACTGGCTCTTCGAAGTGCAAAGTCCAACATGCCAACCCCTACGGTTTCATTGGTTTGACGATCAATAATTATTAAGCTGCCTGTTTTACGATTATCCGAATAAGCATCGAAGGCAATCGGCGCTGACAAAACCAATGTTGCAACTCCTATTTCATTTAATGCCAATGTTTTAACGGCTACTTCTGAAAAATCATTGATATCGATTTTATATTTTAAATTGGATACACTAGCTAGGACCGTATTATTAGCTGTCTTGAGTAAATATTGTCGCCCGGGAAACAACTCTTTTTCATTCATCCACAAAATATGGGCCTGGAATTGATCAGCCTGTGCCATTGGACTATTACCGGATGAAATAATATCTCCACGTGAGATATCAATCTGATCTTTCAGTGTCAAAGTGATCGCCATACCTTCTCGCGCGGTCTTCAGATTGCCAGCATGAGTAACAATTTCTTTTACATTTGAGCGCTTCCCAGAAGAACTCACAATAATACTATCTCCTAAATTAATAACACCGGAAGCAATGGTGCCTGAAAAACCTCTAAAATCTAGATTTGGCCTATTTACCCATTGCACAGGAAAGCGAAAAGGTAATTCAAGAGTATTCTTTTCAACGTCAACATGCTCAAGAAAATGAAGCAGGCTAGGCCCTTTATACCATCGTGATCGGTCCGAAAGGGTTATTACATTATCACCTTCAAGGGCAGAGATAGGAATAAAAGTAATATCGGAAAACCCAAGATTTTTAGCAAATTTTCGAAAATTAACTTCAATAGTATTGAAAATACTTTGATCAAAGTCGATTAAATCCATTTTATTGATCGCTACTACAACTTGCTTCACTCCAAGCAATGAAACAATATAAGCATGTCGACGGGACTGTTCCTGCACGCCATAACGGGCGTCAATCAATAGAACTGCCACGTCAGAGGTTGATGCTCCCGTTGCCATGTTACGCGTATACTGAACATGGCCCGGAGTATCAGCCACAATAAACTTTCGCTTATTAGTTGAAAAGAACTGATAAGCCACATCAATAGTAATACCTTGCTCTCGTTCAGCAGCTAGGCCGTCTACTAGAAGTGCCAAATCGACTGCATCACCCTGAGTTCCTGACTTTTTACTTTCTTTCTTGATACTTACCAGTTGGTCCTCATAAATCAGTTTTGAGTCATATAGTAGCCGACCAATCAATGTGGACTTACCATCATCAACCGATCCGCATGTTATAAAGCGAAGAAAACTCTTATTCTCCTGAGCATTCAAATAAGCGGAAATATCGGTCTCTATCAAATCATCACGGTATGACATTAGAAATAACCTTCCTCTTTTTTCTGCTCCATTGAAGCATCAGAGTCTAAATCGATAATCCGGCCCTGCCGCTCAGATGTAGTTGTTAAAAGCATTTCTTGAATAACATCGAGAAGCGTATCAGCTTTGCTTTCAACGGCACCCGTAAGAGGATAGCAACCGAGCGTTCTGAAACGCACCATTTTTTCCTTTATTATATCATCGGGCCCTATTGGCATGCGATCGTCATCTACCAAGATTAAGACCCCATCCTTTTCGACTACAGGTCGCTTTTTAGACAAATATAAATCAGGAATTTCAATATTTTCCCTGTAGATATATTGCCAAATATCTAATTCAGTCCAATTAGATAAAGGGAAAGCACGAATACTTTCACCCTTGTTCACACGAGTATTGTATATATCCCAAAGCTCAGGGCGTTGGTTTTTAGCATCCCAGCGATGCTGGGCTGATCGGAATGATAGAATTCGCTCCTTTGCTCGTGATTTTTCTTCATCGCGCCTTGCTCCGCCAAAAGCTGCATCAAAATGATATTTATTTAGCGCTTGTTTTAGGGCTTGAGTTTTCATAATATCAGTATGTATAGCTGAACCATGGGTAAATGGTCCGATATTTTTAGCCAATCCATCAGGATTAATGTGAACGATAAGCTCCATCCCAACCTCCTTAGCGCGGCGGTCTCGAAATTTAATCATTTCCTTGAACTTCCAGGTCGTATCCACATGCATTAATGGAAAAGGCGGGCGTGATGGATAAAAGGCTTTTACTGCTAAATGAAGCATAACAGAACTGTCTTTACCAACAGAGTATAGCATCACTGGATTTTCACATTGAGCCACAACCTCACGCATTATATGAATAGCTTCAGCCTCTAAGCGTTCTAAATGACTCATATTTAAATTATTTTTTCCGAAAAATTCATTTTCGAATTTATCAAGCCTAGTGAAAGCAGTATTTAAAGTTTTAAGAGTGCATTGACCACCAGACTTTAAACGCGCAATTCCTTTACCATCATTTAAAAGTTTTCGAGATAAAGTTGATATAGATTGCCCACTAGTAGCTGCATATGCATCGACACGAACTAAAAATTCTTTAATAGTACTCATAATAGTGGGATATATCCCACATATAAAATAAATTTACAAGAATTAAGTATAAATTATTAAAATTATCTTATAAAATAACTAATATTTATAAAATTTATGGGAAATAACAAACAATATTTTAATTTTCGAACTAAATCGCATCTATAGTAAAAAATCACTTGCCCCAAGAAGCAAGGCCTATTAATCACGCGATTACAACCAAACACAAAGCTTTTGCGGGCGTGGTGAAATTGGTAGACACGCAAGACTTAAAATCTTGTTTCCGTATGGAAGTGCCGGTTCAAGTCCGGCCGCCCGCACCAATAAAAAATTGGTTTATTTTGGAAATTATCTAAAACTCTTTTTTAAGTTTTTATCACTCCCCTACCCTTTTTAAATCAGTGATCATATCTTCAAGCTTTAATTTAACCTTATTTAATTCTTCAATATCTGGACCTCTTGCTACAAATTGAACTCCAATTAATTCTCTATTAAAGTTCGGGTAACTGCCCAATGTTATATTATCAAAGCTTTTTTCTATTATGGAAAGCGGTAAAGCGGCATCACCTTCGCTTATACCCTCAGCTATAACAACTATTGAATGTAATTTTTTTCCAGTCTCAAGTCTGTCCTGCACATCAATAAGCATTGCACGCATAATTGAAGGTATACCAGCAAGAGTAAAAACATTATGGACCTGAAAACCTGGTGCTTGACTTACAGGGTTTTTAATCAGACTTGCACCTTTAGGTACTCTTGCCATCTTTAGTCTAGCTTGATTAAGCTCCGTGTAACTGTATCGTTCCTTAAGCATACATACTGCGTCTTCTCGAATATCAATTGTGAGATTAAAAGCTCGCGCGATAGCATCAGCAGTTATGTCATCATGCGTAGGCCCTATACCGCCAGTAGTAAAAACATAGGTAAATAGTTTAGAAAATTCCCTAACAGTTCTGACTATAGTATCTTTATGATCCTTGATAATTCTAGCTTCTTCGACCCTTATACCGAGCGGCGAAAGCCAGTTAGCAATGTAAGATATATTCGTATCCTGCGTTCGGCCTGATAGTAATTCATCACCTATGACAATGATACCAGCAGTTATTATTTTTTTACACATTATATCACTTTTATTTATAGCTACTTAGTCTGTGTAATGTTATACGTCCGAAATGAATTATATAGATGCAAAAGATGCTGGTGATTTTCGCGATGGCACAATAAAAATTCACAGCGCTAATGATTATAAAGGCATGCGCAAAGCAGGACGTCTGGCAGCGGAATGCCTTGATATGCTAGTTTCTCTTACAAAGCCAGGAATTACTACAGAAAAAATTGATCAAGCTGCTATGGAGTTTGTTCTGGATAACGGAGCAATACCCGCATGCTTAGGATATCGCGGTTATCAACATACGGTATGCACCTCAGTGAATCACGTAGTTTGTCACGGAATACCCAACTCAAAAACTCTGAAAAATGGGGACATAGTGAATATTGATGTTACAGTTATTGTTGATGGATGGCATGGAGATACCTCAAGAATGTATCCGATTGGCGAAATCAGCAGAAAAGCTGAAAGGCTTATCAATATAACTTATGATAGTCTTATGCTTGGCATTGCAGAGGTAAAACCAGGAAAAACTACAGGAGATATAGGATACGCAATTCAAAAATTTGCTGAAAAAGAAAGGTGTTCAGTCGTTCAAGACTTTTGCGGGCATGGGTTGGGAAAACTATTTCATGATGCACCTAATATATTACATTTTGGGCAGCAAGGCGAAGGAGAGGTTTTAAAAGAGGGTATGTTTTTTACAATCGAACCTATGATTAACCTAGGTAGGCCAGATGTTAAAATCTTATCAGATGGATGGACTGCGGTAACCCGGGACAAAAAACTAACAGCACAATTTGAACATTCTATAGGCGTTACAAAGGATGGCTATGAGATATTTACCACTTCTCCAAACGGCCTACATAAGCCACCATATTAGAAATACTTATTTTAATCTCAAAAAGAAAAATCATGAATAACCCATTATCGGAAGAGAGTAAAAACTACAGAACCACAGTACTTTGGCTGCTAACGTTGATGTATGTCATTAGCTTCATAGATAGACAAATTATAGGCATTCTATCTCCTTTTATAAAAAATGAAATGGGTCTTAGCGATGCACAGTTAGGGTGGTTAAAGGGATTAGCCTTTGCACTTTTATATTCTATAGTAGGAATACCAATTGCTTGGTTAGCAGATAGATACAGTAGAAAGAAAATAATCACTGTTTCTTTAATCGCGTGGAGTGGATTTACAGCACTCACAGGTATGGCTGGAAGCTTTTTACAGATGTTCCTTGCTAGAATAGGAGTGGGAATTGGAGAGGCTGGAGGTTCTCCACCATCACATTCTATTATATCCGACCTCTACCCTAAAGAAAAAAGAGCTTCAGCTCTTGGTATTTACTCCTTGGGAATACCTATTGGAATAGGTTTTTCTTACCTATTAGCGGGCGCTCTAGTTGAAAAATTTGGCTGGAGAGGAACATTATATATTTTAGGTGTTGCTGGAATTTTTCTGGCTATAATTTTAGCGATAATTATCAAAGAACCCAGACGGGGGCGAATGGATGGAGAAAATATAACTTTAAAAACAGTATCAATTAAGGAATCAATTTTAGTCCTAGCTAAAATACCAAGTTGGTGGGCCATGTGTATGGGAATTGCGTGGGTAAGCTTTGGCGGGTATGCAGTGTCAGCTTGGGGAGTCGATTACATTATGCGTTTCAAACCCGAATACATGCCAAGTCCAGATAACAATAAGTTTAAGTGGATTATGTTTTGGCTTGGAATGATTCATTTGTTTGGATATGGGGCTGGAACTTATTTTGGAGCTGTTATTACAGAAAAATTAGCACGTAAAAATATTAGTTTTTACGGCATTATGCCAGGAGCTGTACTCATTATTGGCGTTCCATGTCTAGTTGCAGCTTTCTGGGTTCAGAGTATTCATTTTCACCTTGCATTAATCACTATTTACCTAATTTCTGCAGGGTTTTATCTCGGTCCAAGTTTTGCAGCAGCGCAGACACTTGCACCAATAAATATGCGGGCTATGTCTACAGCTTTATTCTTCTTGATATTAAATATCATTGCCCTTGGCGGCGGACCAACATTTGTGGGAATATTGAGTGAATTTCTTTCTGATAAATATGGCGGAACTCAAGCACTTAGACTTGCTATATCTTCATTAGTTCTTCCTTATATTCTTTCCGTGTTATCATTCTTTTGGGCTGCAAAAACATTGCCAAAAGACTGGAAAATAGCAGACATTAGAAATAAAAAACTAGCGAACGAATAACTAATTAAAATTATGTTAACCAAATGCCTAATCTTCCCTTAAAAGCAAATAACAAATACACAGTGAGTTAATTATGATAAATCGATATGCACGCAAAGAAATGACTAAAATATGGTCCGCGGCAGAAAAATATAAAATTTGGTTTGAAATTGAAGCCCATGGATGTGATGCACTCGCTGAAATTGGCATTATTCCTAAAGAATCCGCAGAAAACATTTGGAAACGAGGCGGAAATATCCAGTTTGATGTTTCAAAAATTGATGCAATTGAAAAAGAAGTTAAACATGATGTAATAGCATTTTTAACTCACTTAGCTGAATTCATAGGTGAGGACTCCCGATTTGTTCATCAAGGTTTCACAAGCTCAGATATACTTGACACAACTCTGTCAGTTCAACTCACCAGAGCTACAGACATTCTGCTTTTAGGAATTGATAGAGTATTAGAGGCACTAAAGACCCTTGCATTCCTACACAAGAATACAATTACTATAGGTAGAAGCCATGGAATTCATGCAGAACCCACAACATTCGGAGTAAAACTTGCTAGGTTTTATGCAGAATTTTCACGAAATAAAATTAGGTTATTATCAGCACGCAAAGAAATATCTGTATGCGCTATATCTGGTGCAATCGGTACTTTTGCAAATATAGATCCATCAGTCGAGCAACATGTAGCAGAAAAAATGGGACTAAGTGTAGAGCCTGTATCTTCACAAATCATTCCGCGGGACAGGCATGCGGCATATTTTTCAACTCTTGGTGTTATTGCAAGTTCAATAGAAAACGTTGCGGTAGAAATTAGACATCTTCAAAGAACTGAAGTTCTCGAAGTGGAAGAATTTTTTTCCAAAGGTCAAAAAGGTTCATCTGCTATGCCCCATAAGAGAAACCCAGTGTTAACAGAAAATCTAACAGGCTTAGCTAGACTTGTCAGAATGGCGGTTACACCCGCTTTAGAAAATGTAGCTTTATGGCATGAGCGTGATATTTCTCACAGTTCAGTAGAACGAGGAATTGCATCTGATACAACAGCGCACCTGGATTTTGCTCTGAATAGATTAGCTGGAGTTATTGAGAATCTAGTTGTCTACCCGGAAAAAATGAAATCTAATATGGATAGGTTGGGTGGTTTACATAACAGTCAGAGACTTTTACTTGCCCTAACTCAAGCCGGAGAGCAAAGAGAAAGTGCTTATAGATTAGTTCAAAGGAATGCCATGAAAGTGTGGGAAGTGTTTCGCAATGAAGGAAGCGCAGGTGAAGGTTCTTTCAAGGCATTGATTTTATCTGATGCGGATATAATGAACTTGCTTACAGATAATCAAGTACAGAGTATGTTTGATGATGAATATCATTTAAAGTATGTTGAGACAATTTTCTCACGTATATTCGATTAGATAAATTTTGCTGTTTCAACAATTAAAAAACTGATGAACGTTGCTGTTATTAGATGAATAAGCTATAGATTATTTTTAATTGCTGCACGAATCGCGGCTGAAAAGAGATCAATATGAATCGTCGAAAAAAAATCTATGAAGGTAAAGCAAAAATACTTTACGAAGGTCCCGAACCAGGAACATTAGTTCAATACTTTAAAGACGATGCAACAGCCTTCAACGCACAAAAAAAAGCTACACTCGATGGCAAAGGGGTTTTAAACAATAGAATATCGGAGTTTGTAATGTTACGCTTGTCCGAAATAGGAATACCCACACATTTTCTAAAACGGATTAATATGCGTGAGCAATTAATTAAAAAAGTTGAAATAATCCCACTCGAGGTTATTTGCCGTAACACAGCTGCCGGTACAATGTCTAAAAGATTAGGTATTGAGGAAGGCGAAAAACTACCGCGATCAATAGTTGAGTTTTGTCTCAAACGTGATGACTTAGGTGACCCCTTGGTATCAGAAGAACATATACATGCATTCGGTTGGGCTACTCATTCTGAATTAGATGAAATGATTGCAATGACACTTCGTATCAATGATTACTTACAGGGCATGTTTGCAGGCATAGGAATCACTCTAATAGATTTCAAAATAGAATTTGGAAGATTGCCAGATCTAAATGGGGGCCATCAAGTTATATTAGCAGATGAAATTAGTCCTGATAGTTGCAGACTTTGGGATAGAGAAACTAACAAAAAATTAGACAAGGATAGATTTCGTAGAGACTTAGGAAATGTAACAGAAGCCTATACAGAAGTTGCCACTCGTTTAGGAATTCTTCAATCAAATCCTCCTAAGGGCAAACCCACTCTTTCCGTAGTAACAAACGAAGAATAGCGAGTAATCAATGAAAGCAATAATTCATATAGGCCTTAAACCTGGTGTTCTAGATCCTCAAGGAAGAGCTATTTCCCGATCACTCAATGATTTAGGGTTTAGCGAAGTAATTAATGCCCGCCAAGGAAAAGTAATAGAAATAGATATAAAAGGTAAGGACTTAAATATAGCACATAAAAGAGTTACTGAGATGTGTGAAAAATTATTAGCAAATACCGTAATAGAAAGTTATCTC
>CAJQGR010000030.1 GCA_905477785.1 uncultured Hellea sp. | reverse complement strand
AATTTAATTTTCGTACGTAACTCAGAGTTTTTAAGCCAAATTATGAGTTGGCATGTGTTTCATGCCATTGTTGCTGCTTGGATTTATGGCATTTATTATATACTAAACTCATCGTCACCTAGTATAAGTTAAATTTAGTTACGGTTACACCATAAAGGCTTTCTTTCAATAGAGCGTCCATTTTCATGTTTCCAAGATCTAAAAAAACCCCTTCTTAATCCAATTACGGCAATATCCTTACCATTAACATTTAAATCAACAACAAGCCTACCATAGCGATCCTCACCATAGTTTTTTGAAATATTTATATCAGCATTATTAGTTAAAGAAGTAACAAATTCTTTTGCCTGTTTTCCAAGTTCCACTTCTTCAGGGCATTTAGCTCCACTTCTTTGACCTAATCGACCTGATTCTGGGGCATCAATATTTGCAAGTCTAAATTTTACACCATCAATTTTACCGCTATCACCATCAGACCAATAAATAGAAGATTCTTGTATGGAATTACTAATTGCTGAAAAAGAAAAAGTTAGGAATAGAATTGGGATTAACACCACTAGAAAATTTTTTAAAGTTTTGAAATTAATATTTATTATCATAAAATCTAATCTACTCACTTATCGAGACTGTCTTAATATTACAAAATGCTCGCAAACCCTCTGCAGCTAATTCTCTGCCATAGCCTGAACGTTTAACGCCACCAAAGGGTAATCTAGGGTCGGATGAAGTCATTGCATTTATAAATGTAGCGCCAGCTTCAATATCATTTATAGCCTGTTTTTGTTCGTCTAAGTCAGCAGTCCATACAGAAGAACCAAGTCCAAAAGGGCTATCATTTGCTAGTTCTATAGCTTCCTGTATAGATTTTACTTTATACAAACCTGCAATAGGAGCAAATATCTCTTCTCTATATATTCTAGCAGACATTGGGATTTTTTCTATAATGCCTGGTTGTAAAAAACAACCTGGTCCTTCAATCGCCTTACATCCACATAGCAATTGAGCACCACAGTCTAGAGCATCTTTTACTTGATCTAAAACTTCTTTTAAACTTGATGGGTTCACAAGAGGCCCAATATCCGTTTCAGAATTCATAGGATCACCAATTTTTAGAGAATTAAAATTTTTGATTAATTTTTCTTTAAAGGCCTCATAGATTTCGGCGTGTACTATGAAGCGTTTTGCAGCAATGCAACTTTGACCATTATTTTGAGTGCGAGCTATTGTACCAACTGCAGCTGATTTTTCGAGGTCAGCACTCGGCATAACAATAAATGCATCTGATCCACCTAACTCTAACACCGTAGGCTTAATTTCTTGGCCGCAAATTGCTGCAACAGATGATCCTGCTATCTCAGAACCTGTGAGAGTGGCCGCTCTAACATTTTCATTTCTCAAAACGCGTTCAACTTTAGAGTTAGATATGATTAAAGTTTGAAATACGCCGTCATGAAAACCAGCACGCTTAAAGATATCCTCTAAGTACAAAGCACATTGTGTTACATTAGATGCATGTTTTAACAAAACTGTATTACCGGCCATTATAGCAGGAGCTGCAAATCTAATAACCTGCCATACAGGGTAGTTCCAAGGCATTACGGCGAGAATAGGTCCTAAGGGTTGATAAGACCGGTAAGATTTAAGAGCGTTAGTCTTAATGATTTCATCTGCCATATAATCTTTAGCAGTTACGGCGTAATGCTCAGCTCCAAGTGCAGATTTTTTTATTTCGGCAATTGCTGATTTATGAGTCTTGCCCATCTCTTGGGTTAATATTTTTCCTAATTTTTCGCTCTCTTCATTTAATATATTTGCAACGGCCATCATGCACTTAGTCCGTCTATTAATTGAAAATTTTTTTAGCTCTTTATATGAAAAGTAAGAATTTGATATAAGACCATCAACAAACTCATCAGAATAACTTTCAAATTGTTTGATAATTTCACCCGTTGAAGGGTTGCGTGAAACTATTGACATTAAAAACAATCATTTTCTAAGAAGTTTTCTATAGCTGTTAGCTTTTGAGTTTGCATCTTGGGCGTCCAAGGTAAGCTATGAGGCATATCTTTAATAACTACTAACTTAGATTTAACTTTTCGTTTCATTTTTCTATGTAAATCTTTTGCATGAAACATAGGAACTCTTACGTCACGGTCACCGTGAAATATTAGTAATGGTATTTCTGCATTATCAGTGTTTTTGAGAGGATCAGTGCCCTTAACAGTTTTTCCTTGATAAGCGCGCTGTACTGGATTTCCACTCCAGGACCTACCCAATTTAGTAAGATCAGAAACACCCGCTCCGCCAATGGCGCAGGCATATGGACTATTGCTTCGTGTGGCAGCTGAAAATGCAGCAAAACCACCGTAAGAGTATCCAAATATAGCAATTTTATCTTCGTCAGCATAGCCTTGATCCACCATCCAAGCTGCGCCATCATCTTTATCATCTTGCATTTTTTGACCCCACTCAGCATCACCTGCTAGCCAAAGCTCTCGTCCCCAGCCTAGGCTACCTCTGTATTGAGGTCTCAAGACTGCAAAACCCCGCGAAGTTAAAAAAGGAACCCAGCCTGACGGATCCCATGAACCTTCATCACGCGCCCAAGGGCCGCCATGAGGATGTATTACAGCAGGAGGTGCTTTATCACCTGCTTGCCAACCTGCTGGCATCGTTAGCAATCCGGGTATTTTGAGACCATCACGCGCGGTGTAATAGATTAGTTTGGTGTCCACTAAGTTATTTTTTTCTAACTCAGGGTAAGCCGACCCAAGTTTTTTTAAAGGCTCACCTTTAGAATACAAATAATAAGTCGGCGGAGTACTATCACTTTGAACTGTGATAACCACTTTTTTCCTATCATTGCTCCAGCTGGAGAAACTTACCTGTTTATTTGGAAAATAATTCTCAAAAGTTTTTTGCAGATTTCTTAAATCATCATCAAACCATACTGCTTGAGAAAAAAGCCCCGAAACAGAGTAACCAAGAACAGTCCCAAAATCTGCTTCGTTATCACTTGTGATTAAGCTGTTTATATTAAAATCAGCATTAGCAATTAACGGCTCATCTGCATATTCTTCTTTTACAGAGTCGTATTCATAAATTCGGGACTTATCGCTGAATTGGTTGGTTCTAACGTAGTATTTTCCAGTTAACTCATTTTTACCAAGTAAAGATATACTGTGCCTATCTTTAGAGTCAGAAGTCAGCTTATCGTGAACTTTGAAGCTGCCATTTTCATCAACTATCAGCCTTTGGTCTTTGTAACGACCCGAACTGTAATCAGCTCCAGACTTTGTAAGAACATCACCGGTACGAGGATCTAATAAGCCTATTGAGTCAAACCCTCTGTTTTTAAACAAAGTTTCTGATGACCCAGTTTTTAAATTGTATTTTACGTAATTAGTTGCATTAGCAAATAAACCACTTTTATTAGAAATTATTACATTTTCAGGGTCCAATGGCAGATCAGCAGCAATGCTGCCCGTCCCTAGCATTTCCCCGCAGATTCGCTCATATTCAGACATATCTCGGCTATTGTTGTTACCCGCAAAAGGTTCGGAAAAACCTGAAAATTCTGTATCTGTAACAAAAATTTTACTCAAATATGTTTTCGTTGAACCAATACTTTTACCTTCACCGCATCCTGCTAATGCACCTGTCCATTTTGTGCGCGCAAATACCAATATTTTCCCAGCCTTTAGAGCTTGAGCAGCAACAAATTCAACATCGCGGTCAGGTTTAGTAAATTTGGGAGGTATAGAAAGGTCTCTAGGATCCCAAACTGTGAGGGATAACTTGTCATCACCTGGCTGGCTAGTGAGTCCAACAAGGTAATCACCATCTCTTGATATTGAAAAATTTGTTAACGCAGGCAACTTAGAGAGCGTCTTTACAGGTATTACATCCTGGGCGTGCGAAACGTTTATACCCGCAAAAGTTAAAAAAAATGATAATATAAGTGCAATACATACTAGCACAGGTTGATAATTTTTAAGATTTAACAAAATTCATCTCCAATTTTTGTAATTTACCTAAACAAAAAATATGGTTCATAACAAGCAAAATATATTTGATAACCTTGATGAAATTAAACTACTATTATTAAAGCCCATAAATTATGTGATAAAATAACAACACATTAGCTATAAAGTCTTAATTAATGACCTACTGTGTTGACCCTGCATCTGTATGATGGCAGTTGCTCAGAGTAACATTATATATTTAATGATACCATTAATAATGGCCAAACGTCGAACAAAGGGACTCGTAATGGACACAAAACTATTTTTAAAGGCGCTACTACAAACGTCTGCAATCACAGCCGTAGCAGTTGGCTCAGCCTTCGCTCAAGATAACGACAGCGATTCAACCGAAGCTAATGAAGTTGTTGTAACAGGATCACGCATTAAAAGTGATACATTCTCTAGCCCAGTGGCTATTGATGTTCTTACAGTAGAAGATGCCAAAATTGAAGGTATCGCTGACTTAGGCGGCTTACTTCAAACAAGCACTGCGGCTTCAGGGTCATCTCAGATAACATCAGCTGTTTCAGCAGCCTTTGTTTCTGATGGCGGACTTGGCGCTGAAAGTGTTGGTCTTCGTGGATTAGCTGCTAACCGTACTCTCGACCTGATTAACGGCAGAAGAGCCGGACCTTCAGGTGTTCGTGGATCAATCAACACATTTGACCTTAACTCTATCCCGCTTGCTGGTATTGAACGTGTTGATATTCTTAAAGACGGCGCATCATCAATTTATGGTTCTGATGCGATCGCAGGTGTTATTAACTATATCACAAATAAATCAGATGGCGGCGAGATTGATGCTTATACATCAGTTTCGGAAGATAGCGGCGGAGAGCAGTATCGTTTGAGCGGATCATGGGGTCAAACTTTTGATAAAGGTCGTTTCCGAGTAACAGGTGACTATTTCAAAGAAGAAGAGTTAGCACGAGGCGATCGTGATTATTTAGATTGTGATGAAGCTTATGCATTTAGTCCCGACACAGGCGGAAGAATAGACGTTATCGACCCTAGAACCGGCGAATATCAATGCCGTGACTTAATATGGGGTCATATTTGGATATATGACTACTCTGGAAATAATAACACACCAGACTCATTTCCAAACATCGCTCAATATGATTACGATGGATCATTAGCAGCCAACGGTTTACCCGGATATATACAAAATGCGGGCGGCGGAGTTGAAGCACCTGCAGGATGGTTCCCAATCTATTATGACCAAGCGGACATCGCAGGTAACCCAACTTTTGCAGGATTTGACGTAGGTGATAGAGCCCGCGGACTTGTTAACTACGATCACCCTTTCCAAAATGAAGAAACACTTTCGCCTTCAACAGAGCGATACACTTTCATGTTTGATGGTGATTATGAGATTAACTCTAATATCACTGCTTATGGTGAGGCATTATTTAACCGCCGCGTAACGAAATCTAATGGTTACAGGCAGTACTGGAACTATGCTTATGGCGAAACTAGTTTTGGTGGAGACGGAACTTTAGGTACTAACGATTCAGGTGCTGGATGGGGCGGAGACGCCTGGTTCTCACCAACAGCTATTACTGATATTAACGACTCAAAGACTGAAATCGACTATATGCGTTTTGTTGGTGGTATTAAAGGTGAGCTCGGTGAAGACTCACTTCTGCCTGGATGGTCTTGGGATGTTTATGCACAGCATTCAGATAGCTCAGGTAAATATACAAATGATCAGATCTATAATGACTCTATCAGAAACTACAACTTCTCAACGGGTTCATGTGCAACAATAAATGGCGGAATGACCACTGGTGCAACAGGAAACGGCGTTACAGTTGATGGACGTCCGTGTGTTGATGTTCCTTGGTTCAGTGCCGATTTAATGAATGGTGTAATGTCCAATGAAGTACGTGATTTCCTATTCTTCGAAACTCAAGGTAAAACTGATTATACTCAAACTACCTTAGAAGGATTTGTATCTGGAGACCTCATTAAAGCTCCGGCGGGTGATATTGCTGCAGCGGTAGGTGTCTTCTATCAGCGTGATGAAATTAATGATGTCCCTGACGATCATGTTCTCGCAGGTAACGTTTGGGGTTCATCTTCAGCTGGTATAACAGCTGGCGCACAGTCATCCAAAGCCATCTACGGCGAACTTGCTGTGCCGCTTGCTAAAGGCGCAACCTTCTTTGAAAGTCTATCTGCTACACTTTCCGGTAGATATACAGAAATTCAAACAGTGACGACAGCTGGAGACACAGAAAGTACAGATGGTTTCAACTATAGAGCAACAGTAGATTGGCAAACAATACCATCTCTTCGTTTGCGTGCTTCAACAGGTACGTCTTTCAGGGCGCCTGGATTGTTTGAGCAATTCCTTGGAAATGAAACCAGCTTTTCAAGCCAAAGGTCAATTGACCCATGCTTCCAGTGGGGAGACGCTC
>CAJQGR010000029.1 GCA_905477785.1 uncultured Hellea sp. | reverse complement strand
CTCAGGGGATCCTGAGGGGAAGCTATAGGGATTCCTCCATTACCTGCGTCTAATTTATTTGGAGGGGAAAAATTATAGGAGGTACTGACAGCTCCTTGTCGTGTAGACGAGCCAATACCTGTCGATGGTGTCCTGATTCTCACTTTGACTCGCCGTTGCTAACAATGCATTTTGCTTAGCCATTTTTCGGCCTGCTTAAGTGGATACTCTTCGTATTCGTATAGTTCGGTTTCTGTCAGGCCCTCTTGCTCAATGAGATAACGGGTCACAACATAAAATTCTCGATACGAAAGTCGGTTCGCGTCCTCGTCTGGATTGGGCGAACATACGCTTATGGTTGGTGTGCCTCGAACATACTCGGCTATTCCCTCGCGCTTCCATTCGTCTAGTCGGTGATATTGCAGCCAACCTAAATGATCAACCTGCTGAAGGTGTTTTCCTTCATGACGACGCACACCCTCTATGCTGGTACCCAGACGATCAATCGCTTCTCGGCTCACGTAGGCGACCGACACAAAGGGCAAAGCAAAGCCGATTCCATCGTTCAAAGGATTGAGCAATTTGAATTGCCAATCTCGTTCGATGATAAAGACTCGCTCTTCCCAAGTGTCGCGATAAAAATTATCACGGCTACATCGACTATTCGGCGAGCAAACCTAACTGCAGGGTGCGCCTTAAAAGCTGCAAACGTTATAGCCACCTTAAAAAATTGACCGTTATTTTGTGCCAGATTGAATGCACGGTTGCATCGCATCAATACGGTAAATCAGTTGTTAGAAAAGATATCTCGATTTGGGAAGCTTACTTCTTGAGTTTTGCTTTGAAAGCCGCAGTTTTCTTCCAATTTGATGCGTCTCTAGCATATCCCGAAACGGAAAATTTCACCAAGTTTGGAGTGACACCAGCGAAAAGCGGCAACGCACCCGGCGGCGTTCTGGTCGGTGGCACCAGCAATGGCCCAGTCGCAGTGAAACGTTCACGTCATTTGACCAACTTAATCTCACCAGGACGCCAGGTCTTGTCGAACCAGGGCTCTAGCGGGCTGTAGAGACGGAAAATGGTGAACCAGCCTCTGCCAGGCGCGGTTTGGATCCAATTGGATTCCAGCCCCTTGGGTGCTTCAGGACCAAAGTAAACATCAGTGGTGCCATCACCATTCTGCTGAACCGCGCCGTTCGGGCTGCCATCTGCGGGGAAACCTTTACCCGCACCAATGGCCGGGAATTTATAATCGGTTTGCTGCATCGAGCGGGTCTGGGTGTCGTAGTTGGTAAACGACCAGAAGTTTTCTTGCGGAATATTCGCCGGCAGCGTCAGCTTATAATTCTTGCTGCCGTCCAGCCAGTTACCATCGATATCCTTGGCCGCTACCGCATACTGCGAGCCTTTACCGACCATTTTTGCCTCCATAGCCGGGGTGATGCCTGTGGCAAGGTAAAAGAAGGTGGTTCGCCCATCGATATTACGCACGCCATCTTCGAGCTGGAATTGATAGCCACCCTGGAACCCATTGAACCAGGCATGCTCTTTACCATAGAAATAGGCTTCTTCATTTCTTGGCGCCCAAAGGACTGCCCGTGCCGTGGCATTACCAATGGCGGCCGCCTCGGTGAGGATTCTCTTCATGCGTGCATCGGGATTAAACGGCTTGCCCTGCTCGATCCCTATCGCAGCAATATTCCCGGCAATTTCCGGGCCCATTTGCTTTGCACCTTCTTCCTGTACCAGCTCGTTCAGATCCAGCCAGTATTTATACGTATTGGGCTGAATGGTGTTGATCTCCATCATGCTGGCATTCTTATTGGGTAGCGGCCCGTGCGGCTTGCCGGCCTCACTCAACGGATAAATACGCGTATGCTTGAGCATGCTTTCAATGGCCGGCTTCACATCTCCCTCCACCGCAAAATTACGGAACGGAGCCCAGACGCCGTGGGTTGGAGATTCAAATACGAAATAGCCAGCTTTCGGCACCTCGCCTTTGTAGCCCGGTGGCAAAAACAGGTATTTGCCACCCTTGCCTTCGTCGGGGCCCGCGATCCCTATGTCGCAAATATAACGAAACCACATGTCATTGGCGGGGCCAAGAACACCTGGCGGAACCTCCATGACTACCGGGCCATCTTTCAGGTTCAGAAAGGTATAGGTCTGTGGGGTCACGGTGTTCGGGGTCAAGTACATACCGGTAGAGTCAGTCATCTGCTCCATTGTCATCAGCGTGTGATCGGGCACACCAGCAGCCCGCATGCCGTTGCGAAAGCCCCACATGGAGACACCCGACTGGGTATCCATAAAGACGTTAACCGCCCGGGCCAGATCGATATAATCGTAGGCCTTATCGATGGTCGCCTTGTCCGGCATACCATTCTTGAACCTCAGCGTACCGATGGATGTCTTCACCTTGTCCGGCGTGGTGATCTCTTTCGGAATCGGAGTGGTCATTTTCATCTTGGGCGACTCGGCTGTTGCCGTTGTCGTCAGGCCGGCCAGCATCAGCCCGGCAAGTGCTGCGGTGAACAAGTGTTTTGTTTGCATACCCGTTCTCCATTTTCTTTCAGCGCTGAACCTTGGGTTCGTACTATTGAGGCCGATACTTTTCATGCGCTTCTCCTACGCTGCAGCTGATCGAAAACAAAGAGCGTGGAGCGAGGACTGCGGGCAGTCAATATCAAGAAGCGACAACATGATTTTTGAAGTACAAGAAGTATAAATGGGGTGTCGGGAGTAACTGGTCGTTCAGAAAGCGGTCGTGGAGGCAGGAGATCATGGATGCAGGCTCGGGCAGTGCCTGCGGTGAGTACTCGCATTGCTGGTCTTGTAGATCTT
>CAJQGR010000028.1 GCA_905477785.1 uncultured Hellea sp. | reverse complement strand
TTTTGTAGTTGGAACTTTTCCACCAATTTGGTTCAACATTAGAAAATTGACGAATAAATGGAAAAATTGCTAGGTCAGCTATTGTCTGATTTAAACCCAAAAGATTATCTCCATTGGATAACCTTACCTCCAAACTTTTTATGAATATTTCTGCTTTTTCTCTATGCGCTATATTAATAGTTTCACGAGAAGATCCTGTTTCATAACGGCTTGCATATTTGTACCTATCAAGGTGATATTTGAAATAAGTATCATTCTTATTTATAATTAAATTACTCTCTAAATGATTACATTTTAACATATTGAAAGGATCATAACATTTTAATGACCATTTCATTATGTCTAAACTTTCCTCAATTATATCTCCTTCTGAGGTTATAAATACTGGTACTGTTCCTGTAGAAGAGGTTGAAAGGAATTCTTGTGGTTTATCATTTAATTTAATTTCTCTGTGTTCATAATTTATTTTACTAACAAAGAGTGCCATTCTTGCTCTCATTGCATATGGACATCGCCTAAAAGACCATAAAATATTCACTGCTTACCTTTTCTTCCAAGATGTGTTTCTCCACGCGTTTTTGAAAGCTCAATCTGTTTCTGTCTTTCTGCAAAACCTTTTTGTTGTTCTTTGGTCATAATATTATAGCATCTTGGGCACGATATTCCTTTAGTATACTCTGGGGATATTTTATCCTCATCGGTTATTGGGTACCTGCATGCAAAACATTGATCATAGTCTGACTCTTCAAGGCCATGCTTAACAGCTACGCGTTGATCAAATACAAAGCAGTCGCCATTCCATAAGCTTTCCTTTTGAGGTTGAGTTTCAAGGTATTTTAGAATTCCGCCTTTTAAATGAAAAACATCTTCAAACCCATTTTTTTTCATGTATGAGCTAGCTTTTTCGCATCTAATTCCTCCAGTGCAAAACATTGCGATTTTTTTATTTTTTAATTTTTCACGATTATTTTCTACCCAAGCAGGAAATTCTCTAAAATTTCTTGTTTCTGGATTTATTGATCCCTCAAAACTACCAATTTCAACTTCATAATCATTTCTTGTATCTATCAAAATAACATCAGGGTCCCTTATTACTTTGTTCCAGTTTTTTGCTTCAACATAAGTTCCCACAATACTATTAGGGTTAATATCAGCAATTCCCATCGTTACAATTTCTTTTTTGATCCTGACTTTCATTCTGTAGAAAGGCATTTCTTTGCATATTGATGACTTGTATTCTAAATTCTTTAATCGTAGATCTTGTTGTAAATATTCCATTAACTGCTTAATTGCGATATTAGTTCCTGCAATTGTGCCATTAATGCCTTCAGAAGCTAAAAGTATCGTTCCCTTAATTCCCAAAAGTTCACACATATCTAGCAATGGTGATTTAAGATTTTTATAATCATGCAAATTGGTAAAATGATAAAATGCTACAACAGTAAAGGTCATTATATCGACTTAATGTTACTTAGACAGGTCGTCAATCTATCTAAAACTTATAATTAGCATAAAATCCATTTACTAACGTATCCAACTAGTTGAAACTATTTTTAAGGACTGTAAGGATATACCTAGCCATTTAAAACAAATCATATTAATTACTAAAAAAATAAAATTGTTCTGCCGAATACAACCTTCTTTGTTTTGTATAATTGTATTAAACAAGTCAGAATTAAAAAAATATAAGGAAAATATATGTCTCTTAATGCTCGTGATTGGATTGAATATCATGCAAAAAATACGCCGGACAAAATTGCCATGATTGATCTAATGAGTAAGAGGAGTTATTCATATGCACAAACCCATGAGCGTGTAGCAAGAGTAGCGGGTTTTTTGCATTCTAAAGGTATCAAAAAAGGAGATAGAGTAGCTTTTTTATGTCTTAACACAACCGATGTCATGGAACTAATTTTTGGTTGTTGGCGTATTGGAGCTGTTTGTTTGGCATTAAACTTTCGTCTTACTCCAAATGAATTGGCATTTATATTAAATGACTCTGAGACTTCTTTAGTTTTAGTGGATAAACCATTTGAGAATGTCGGGAAAGAGACAAAATTACTGACTAATGTAAAGCATTGGATTGATACTGATGGTTTGGGGGGGCTTAGTGGTTATGAAATTGGAATAAGTTCTTCAAAACCTCTATATGAATTCACTGAACAATCTTATGAAGATCAGTGCTTACTAATGTATTCATCTGGTACAACAGGTATGCCAAAAGGTGTAATAATTACACATGGAATGTTGGAGTTTACAATTTCTTCCACAGCACGTCTTCCTGATACAGGTCCTCATCAAGTTTCACTCAATAACATGCCATTATTTCATATAGGGGGTTTAAACGTAACTGCGCTACCAAGTCTTGCTGTTGGGGGAACCTGTGTAATAATGCGTTTATTTGATCCATCTGCTACTTTGGATGCTATTAATGACCCAGGTCTTGGTATAAATTTGATATTTATGGTTCCTGCGGCTTATAATGCTATGAAAGAAAATCCTAAAATTGACAATATAGACTTTTCAAGAATTATTACTGCTCTCTGCGGAGCAGAGACCGTGCCTATTCCACTTTGCGAGTGGTGGCTGAAAAAAGGGGTGGTAATTCAAGAGGGATACGGACTAACTGAAACAGCAGCTGGCGGTACATTTCTGAGCAAAGAATATATACCGCAAATGATTGGATCAGCTGGCAAAGCTTTGATGCATACTCAAGTTCGTATAGTTGACGATAATGGAAACACATGTCCTCATAATGTATCAGGTGAAATTTGGTTCAAAGGTAACGCAGTCACACCAGGATACTGGCGAAATCCAGAGGCAAATAAAAAAAGTTTTGTCGATGGATGGTTCCGAACCGGAGATATAGGGCGTATGGATTCAAATGGTTTTGTGTTCATAGAAGATCGTCTTAAAGATATGTATATATCTGGCGGCGAAAATGTTTACCCAGCTGAGATTGAAAACTTACTTTATGCTATGCCCCAGATACATGAAGTGGCTGTGATTGGTGTAAGTCATAAAAGGTTTGGGGAAACAGGGTGTGTTTGTGCGGTACTTAAAGAAAATGAAAATTTGACTCTTAAAGAAGTTCTTCATCACCTTGAAGATAAATTGGCCAACTTCAAGAAACCAAAATACCTTCATTTAATGGATGAATTACCACGTGGAGGTACAGGTAAGGTACTTAAATATGAGCTGCGTCAAACTATTCCCCAATTGATAGAGCTTTAGTTTCAGCGAGTAGTGTGAATATTAAACTACTTTTCGAGATCTACTAAGTTTTGATCGTAGTCTTTTTGTAATAATTTATGCCGCTCTGTCATTGCCTCTCTTGCTGCTGGGTCATTAAATATATGAAGCCTATCAGATTTTATACCTTTAATGCACAACTCAGCATAAACTTCTGCATCCATTCCATTTTCAATCAATGCTTTGACAATTTCGTAAGACTTTGATTTTTTATATTTATCGTTTTTACCTGCTACGGGACTTTTTGATATAGTATTATGTATATTACTTTTAACCCATGTAGGGCATAAGCAGCTGACTCCGATGTTTGTGGTTCCTAGCTCGGCTCTCAAAGCTTCACTATATCCTACAACTGCATACTTTGTTGCAAAATAAGGCCCCATTCCAACAGCTGCAACATGGCCAGCCATACTTGCAGTATTAGTTATGTGACCACTTTCTCCATGTGATAGCATCAAGGGTAAGAACTTTTCAGTACAATAAACTACGCCCATTAGATTTATATCTGTGATCCATTTCCAGTCCTCTAATGCTATTTTGCCTGGAAACCCGGCTAGGGAAACACCTGCATTATTAAAAATATGGTGGACTTTAGAAAAAGTTTTAATTGTTTGTTCTGCAGCTGCGCTAACCGAGTTGGGTTTTGATACGTCGCAAACAGTCATTGCAACATTTGGATTATTTAACGATTGAAATTCTTTAATAAGTAATTCTTCGTCAATATCAGACATCATTACTTTTGCGCCATGCCCTAGTAACGATTTGCTTAAAGCTAAACCTATGCCGGATGCAGCTCCGGTTACGAAGGCAACTTTACCTGATATTTCTGTCATTTACTTTTCCTTTGAACTACCTTTTTATATAATTTTATCAGATACTTAGTGTAAAACATTGATATTATTAAATTTATATTTTATAGTATCAGATATCTTTATAGGCTTTCTCTCTTTTTTATCAACGTAAACATGAATATAACTTCCGCGCGCAGAGGCTTGGGTATCGTTATTTTTAAAGATGCCAATATCGTAAGTTATACTTGAGTTTCCAATTCTTTTAATACTTAAGCCCACATTTATAGTATCGGGGTATTTGATAGGTTTGAAATACGTACATGAATTTGACACGACAAGTCCAATGAGTGAGTTTTCATCAGAATTGGTTATCTGGTGCTCAATTAAATAATTATTAACTACCGTATCCATGAATTCATAATATATTGCATTATTTATATGTCCGTAACTATCATTGTCATTCCATCGTGTTTCAATTTTAATAAAGTATTTATAAATATTTTTTTTGGGCGGATGAGGTTTTATCATTGAATTCTTTCATAAATGTCTACCACAGCTTCGTATGTCATTTTAACAGGGTTATTTCTTAAAACTCGAGTCTTTTGCATTGCATCATTTGCCATATCTGGAATTGCATTAGCTGGTATTCCAACTTCTGTGAGTGTTTGCGGAACACCAGTTTCTCTTTTTATACGCTTCATTTCTTCTATTAAATCCATTCCTGAAGTTCCAACATTCAGTTCTTTTGCAAGCTGCCCATACCAATGATCTGCTTTGGGTAGGTTGTATTCCATAACCTCAGTTAAAACTAATGCATTTGATAATCCATGGGGGATATGAAAAAATCCACCAAGCGGGTATGCTAATCCGTGAACCGCTCCAACAGGTGCATTTGAAAAAGCCTGACCAGCCAACATAGATCCTAATAGCATTTGATTCCTTGCCTCTAAATTGTGTCCATCATTACAAGCAATAACAATAGAAGACTGTAACTTGCGTAATGCGGCTATTGCAAATGTATCAGATAGAGGATTTTTTTTGATCACTGATGTATATGCCTCAATTGCATGTACCATCGCATCAATACCAGTTGCAGCTGTTATATTCTTTGGTAAGCCTAGCGTAAGATTTGCATCAAGTAAAACTCTATCAGCATATAAACTATCAGCTACAATAGCTTCTTTCGATGTTGAACCAGTAGTTATTATTGCTACATTGGTAACTTCGGAGCCGGTACCAGAGGTTGTTGGTATGAGCATTAGGGGTAGCCGGTGGTTATTAGCTTTATTTACACCATAGAGGTTTTTAATATTAGTTCCATCAATACATAAATGGGCTATAACTTTAGCAGTATCCATAGGTGAGCCTCCTCCAAAACCTAAAATAACGCCTGGATTAAATTTTTTAATTTCTGCAGCAGCATTTAAAACCATTTCTTCTGGTGGGTCAGCTACTACTTGATCATAAATCATTATGTCGTATCCATTGATATCAAGAGAATTAAGGCCGTTTGTAAGTAAACCTAAATTACTTATCCCTTTATCAGTAATGATTGCTACTTTTTTATTTTTATCCAAGCCATCAAGGTGGCTTGCTAAATTTGATGTACCCCCAAACTCTATTCGTATATCCGCCACTGTGTTAAATTTATGCATTTCTATCTCTTTAATTGCGTCATTTTGCGGGTTTGTCTTTACCTACGCCCTTAGAGAGTATATGCAACTATATGCATATAATTAAAAGGACTAAATTATGACTAATTTGAAAACTTTTTCTTTGGAAGTTAGAGCTTGGCTAGAGGAGAACTGTCCTGATGAAATGCGACAACCCATAACATCCGATAAAGATATATGTTGGGGTGGACGTGATTGGAAGTTTCAGTCAAAATCACAGAAAATATGGATGGAACTTATGGCTAAAAAGGGTTGGACTGTTCCTACTTGGCCAATAGAGTATGGCGGTGCAGGTCTTAGCAGAGCTGAAGAAATGATAATTAAAAAAGAGATGAAGCGAATAGGTGCTAGGTCACCATTAGACAGTTTTGGAATATGGATGTTGGGCCCAGCTCTTTTAAAATTTGGAACAGAAGAACAAAAAAAAGAGCATTTACCACCTGTTGCGCGTGGAGAAATTCGTTGGTGTCAAGGTTATTCAGAACCTTCTGCTGGTTCTGACTTGGCATCATTAGCTACAAAATGTGAAGATATGGGAAATCATTTCATTGTTAATGGCCAAAAGGTTTGGACATCTTATGCTGATAAAGCTGATTGGATATTTTGTTTAGTAAGAACAGATAACTCAGGAAAAAAACATCATGGAATTTCATTTGTACTATTTGATATGAAAACACCGGGTGTTGAGCCTAAGCCTATTAAGTTAATTTCAGGGCGATCTCCGTTTTGTGAAACCTTCTTTAAGGATGTAAGGGTTGAAAAGAAAAATCTTGTTGGAGTGCAAGATAAAGGATGGGATGTCGCCAAATATCTCCTAACGCATGAAAGAGAAATGATTGGAGGGCAGCATGAGGTTGCTGGTTCGCTTACTCGTCCGTTACATGAGCTTGCTGCAACTGTTTTAGGCTTAGATAATGGGAAGTTATCTGATATTATGCTTCGTGCAAAAATAGCTGAGACAGAGATTGATGAGTGGGCCTTTAGTATGACACTCACTAGAAAGCTTGCTGAAGCTAAAGCGGGGTCTTCTCTTGGTGCTGATAGTTCAATGTTGAAATATTATGGTACAGAGCTCAATAAGCGTAAATACGAACTTATGATGGATGCCACTGGGCATGATGGGTTAGAGTGGGAATCTGAAAGATCATCAGATGGTAAACTTGCTAGAACGTGGTTGCGGACTAAAGGTAATTCCATTGAAGGTGGTACATCTGAGGTCCAGCTGAATATTATTTCAAAACATATTCTTCAACTTCCAGGCGCATAATGATAATTTTAAAATTAGTTTTAACCATTGGGGATTTATGGATATGGGTTTAGTTCTAAATGAAGATGAGGCTTTGCTTCAAGATACTGCAGAAGGCTTTTTTGCAGATAAAGCGCCAGTTAAAGAATTACGTGCATTAAGAGATAATAGAGATGAGCTTGGATTTAGCCAAGCTCTTTGGAAAGAAATGGCTGAAATGGGTTTCACTGGTGTACTTATCGAGGAAGAATATGGCGGAGTTGATATGGGGTTTATGGCTGCCGGCATAGTTTCTGAACAAATGGGTAGAAATTTATCTGCTTCGCCTTTCCTTTCGACAGCAATATTAGCGGCGACTGCAATTCGTGAGGGTGGATCAGACGAGCAAAAGTTAAGTTGGTTACCCAAAATCGCATCTGGAGAAGCAATTATATCGTTAGCACTCGATGAAGGGGCAAAGCATAATCCAGATAATATTACCGCTAAAGCTGAAAGATCCGGCAATGGTTTCAAATTAAATGGTTCTAAAGCAATGGTAATTGACGGACATGTTGCTGACGCATTTATTGTAGCGGCTAAAACAGGGTCAAAAGAGGAAGGCACAGAAACTACAAGCCTTTTTCTTGTTGATCCTAAGTCAAATGGTATTTCTACTGAAAGAACTATAATGTTAGATAGCAGAAATTCAGCAAGAGTAGATTTTGATGAAGTTGAAATTTCGGGTGATGCCTTAATTGGTAACATTGGTGATGGTGAGCATATACTAAAAAAAGTCTTGAATGCTGGGCGAGCTGCTGTTTCGGCAGAGCTTTTAGGTGCAGGATCTCAAGCTTTTGAATCAACTATTGCCTATATTAAGGAACGTAAGCAATTTGGTAAGATAATTGGTGAATTCCAAGCTTTACAGCACCGTGCCTCTCACCTTTACAGTGAGATAGAAAATGCTCGCTCTGCAGTTATGGCAGCTTTAACAGCGCTGGATAAAAATGATGATAACTCTGAAAATATATGTGCGATGGCTAAAGCTAAATTAGGATCTGTGGCGAAACTGGCATCTCAAGAGGGGGTTCAAATGCATGGAGGCGTTGGTATGACAGATGAGTATGATATAGGGCTTTTCATGAAGCGCATAAGAGTTCTTCAGGAATTATTCGGTGATGCTAGCTACCATATGAATAAAGTAGCATTAAGTAATAAATATTAATTGGAGTTACTCAAATGAAAACTACATCACCATCTGAATTAGAAGCATTGGTTGGAACAGAGATTGGGTCCAGCGAATGGTTAGAAATTGACCAAGATCGTATTAATACTTTCGCTGATGTGACTGAAGACCAACAATTTATCCATGTAAATCAAGAGCTTGCTAAAAAAACTCCTTTTGGCGGAACTATAGCACATGGTTTTTTGACTCTTTCTTTACTTTCACGTTTCTCCGAAGACTCCGGATTAGTTATTGAGGGCGTAAAGATGGGAATTAACTATGGCTTTGAAAAAATAAGATTTCTTGCACCAGTTCCTAGTGGTTCAAAGGTAAGGGGGCGTTTTTTTCTGAAGTCGGTTGTAGAAAAAAAAGAAGGTAACTTTCTGATAACTTATCAAGTAAGTGTTGATATAGAAGGTTCTGATAAGCCGGCTTTAGTCGCAGATTGGCTTACTTTGCAGTTAACAAAATAATATAAACTACTGAAAAAAATAATTTCTTTAATTTTGTAATTTTAAATATGTCGAACTTTAACCCAATTTCAGGTCTTGCTCAAATAGCTGAAAACTATGATGTCATTCTTTGTGATATATGGGGTGTTATCCATAATGGGTACACGCATAATAAATCTGCAACTGAAGCTTTAGAACTATTTCGTTCCGAAAATGGTCCAGTTATTTTAGTGTCTAATTCTCCTAAACCATCAGTATCTATTCCTATAGCTTTTGATGCTATTGGAGTTTATGGAGACTTTTATGATGCAATAGTTACTTCAGGGGATGCAATCATAAATGAAATTGCAAGGCGTGCTCCGGGTCCTGTTTTTAAACTAGGACCTGATCGAGATGATGTTCTTTATGAGAATATAGATCTTCATTATTCTGATATAGAAAATGCAAGTTTTATATCCTGCACTGGAATGTTTGATGATGATGATAAACCAGATGATTACCTAAAATTATTAACAGAAGGAAATAATAGATCATTACCTTTCATATGCGCTAACCCTGATGTAAAAGTTAAGGTTAATGGCAAAATAGTTTGGTGTGGCGGTGCATTAGCTAAAATCTATGAAAAATTAGGTGGTGAGGTAATTTATGCGGGAAAACCCCATGATCCAATATATAGTCTAACAAGGGCTTGGATGAAAGAATTACTTGGGTATGTACCGCCTTCTGATAGAATTCTTTGTATAGGTGACAATATTTTTACAGACTTACTGGGCGCGCAGGAACAAGATTACGATTGCCTTTTTATTCAAGATGGACTTTACGGTGAGAAAGAAAATAAGCTTTCCTCCCTTTTACTTAATTATGGAATTTTATCGAAATATATGTCATCTAATTTATCTTGGTAAATCTACTGAGATAGGATAAAGATTAATTATGACGTCGAATATAAAATATTATTTAGAAGACCTCGAAGTTGGTATGAAGTCATCTACTAAATCAGTGATTACTGGTGATATGATTGATGTTTTTGCTAAGATTACAGGAGATAATAACCCAATTCATGTGGATGCTGAATTTGCGGCAACAACTCAATTTGGACAACGTATAGCGCATGGAGCGTTATCTGCGTCCTTTATATCCGCTGTTTTAGGCAATCAACTGCCTGGGCCCGGCGCTGTTTTTGTAGAGCTTAATTTACGTTTTCGAAAACCAGCTTTTATTGGAGATTTAGTCACAGCAGTAGCTGAAGTTTCTGAAATAAATTTTAGGACAGGACGTGTTAAAATGAAATGTTACTGTGAAGTTAATGGTAATAAAATATGCCGCGGTGATGCTGGGGTATTTGTTTCTAAACGTCCAATATAATATAGCGTGAAAACTTTAAACGATTATAGAAATTTATCTAATGATGATAAAAATGCTGTTATTGCTCTAGGAAATTTTGATGGTCTTCATAGAGGTCACCAAGTTGTCATTTCAAAGGCTCTAGAAATTGCTAATACTTGTAATCTAAAAATGGGTATAGGTTTATTTCGTCCACACCCTATAAAGTACTTTAAACCAGAAATTTCCCCTTTCCGTCTTATGAGCCCAAAAGTACGTGCAGAGATAATGATGAATTTAGGTGTCTCAAGACTTTATGAAATACCTTTTGATTCATGCCTTAGAGATATGAATGATGCACAATTTATAAAATCAGTATTGCATGAAGGTTTAGGTGCTAAGCATATTGTTGTTGGACAAGATTATAAATTTGGAAAAAACCGCTGTGGCAACGTCGAAAGTATGAAAAAATATTGTGCTCTTCATAATATAGGAGTCACAATTATGGATACACTTGGACTACATAAAATATATGGAAAATATGGAAGTACTAATATTAGGAATGCTATTAAAACGGGTGATGTATTCCATGCCGCTCATATGTTATCACGACCTTGGATAGTGGATGGTATTGTTAAGATGGGACGGCAATTAGGTCGAACTATTAAATTTCCAACAGCTAATTTAGAATTTGGTGATTTAATAAGGCCTAAGTTGGGTGTTTACTGTGTTGAAGTTAAGCTACCTTATTCTAAATCATGGCTGCCTGCTATCGCTAATGCAGGAAAACGCCCGACTGTGGGTGGCGAGTTAACTCTTCTTGAAGTACATATATTCAATTTTGATGGTGATATATATAATCAAGAAATAAAAGTGCGTTTTAGAAGTTTTATCAGACCAGAGAAGAAGTTTGCATCATTAAACGATTTAAAAGAGCAAATCCAAAAGGATTGTATTGGAGCTAAATTACTTTTTAATATTATATAAGTTTAAGAGCATTGTTATCTTGGTTTATTTTATTGCTTGGTGACCTATATCTCTACGACAAAAGCCTTCATCCCATACTATGTCATTATCAATTGCATTGTACGCTTTTTCTAAAGCTTTAATTAATGTATCTGCTTGAGATGTTATATTTAAAACTCTTCCGCCTTCGGAACAAAGTTTACCATTTTCGTTGTATTTTGTTCCAGCATGAAATACTACAACCTCGCCTTTTGCGTTAGCTTCATCTGTTCCTTTTATAATGCTTCCATTTAAGTATTTACCTGGGTAGCCTTTATTAGCTAATACAATATTTACTGTAGGTTTATTAGACCAAATAAGCTCTTTAATAATGTCAAGGTTTCCTTCTTCTGCTTTAAGAAAAATATCCATGAGATCAGAATCAAGCCGACGCATTAGAACTTGGCACTCTGGATCACCAAAACGCGCATTATATTCTATTAGTTTAGGTCCTTCATTTGTGATCATAAGCCCAGCAAATAAAACTCCTAAATATGGATGACCATCAGCAGCCATACCCTTAACTGTTGGGATAATTATTTCATTCATTACTATATTTTGAATTTCATCATTGAAGACAGGTGTTGGAGAATAAGCACCCATTCCGCCAGTATTAGGACCTGTGTCGCCATCAAAAACTCGTTTGTGGTCTTGAGCAGCAATCAAAGGTAAAACATTTACTCCATCAGATATTGCAAAAAAGCTGGCTTCTTGTCCTTCCATAAATTCTTCAATCAGAACTTTAGAGGAAGCGTTGCCAAACTTTCCTGAAAATAATTCTTCCAGTTCACTAATCGCGTCTTCTAATGTTTCCGGTAAGGAGACACCTTTACCGGCAGCTAGTCCGTCTGCTTTGAGGACATAAGGTGCTCGCATTCCTTTTAAATATGATTTAGCATCTTCTAGGTTATCAAAAACTCCATAGTCAGCGGTGGGTATATTATATTTTGAGCATAATTTTTTCGTAAATTCTTTAGAACTTTCTAGCTGAGCTGCTGATTGTGTTGGGCCAAAAACTTTTACCCCTATCTTTTTTAATTTATCAACAAGTCCCATAGCTAGCGGCTGTTCTGGTCCAATGATTACAAAGTCATATTGTTTTAAAAGAACATGCTCTATTATTTTATCTATTTCATGAACTTTAATTGGAAAGACTGATGCAATTTCTGAAATCCCAGCATTACCAGGAAGACATGCAAGTTCAGATACTAATTTACTCTGATTTAATTTCCAGATTAATGAATGTTCTCTGCCGCCTGAACCTATCAATAAAACTTTCATTATTTATCCTAATCTAAAGATTCCATTATTTTTTTTTTAATGTATATGTTAATTATAAATTTTGAAAGATATACGTGTCAGAACATTCAAATAAATTCAGAGAAAATATTAAAGAGTATTCAGTTTCCGAGCTAGCTTACTCTTTAAAGCAAACTGTTGAAGATATGTATGGTCATGTAAGAGTTCGCGGTGAATTAGGGCGGGTTACAATTGCTAAATCTGGTCATTGCTATCTTGATATAAAAGATAATAAATCAGTAATAAATTCAATTCTTTGGAAAGGAACCATGAATGATCTTACCGTTAAGTTAGAGGAAGGGATGGCGGTTATATGCGAGGGTAAACTTTCAACTTACCCGGGTAGGTCTAATTACCAATTAATAATTAGTTCTATTCAACTTGCAGGTGAGGGTGCTCTTTTAGCCCTGTTAGAGAAAAGAAAAAAAATGTTTTCGGATGAAGGTGTTTTTGATTCAAGTAAAAAAATTAAATTACCCTATATGCCTAAGAGTATTGGAGTGATTACTTCTCCTACTGGTGCTGTCATACAGGATATTTTACATCGAATTTCTGAAAGGTTTCCTGTGAATGTAATTTTATGGCCTGTCTTAGTGCAAGGCGATAAAGCAGCTAAGCAAATTTCTGACGCAATCATGGGGTTTAATAGTGGTTTGGAAATACCTCGCCCTGACTTACTAATCGTGGCTAGAGGAGGTGGATCTATAGAAGACCTTTGGTGTTTCAATGAAGAAATTGTGGTGAGATCAGCTTCGTTGTCCAAAATACCAATAATATCTGCTGTTGGACATGAGACTGATTGGACTTTGATGGACTATGTTGCAGATTATAGATCACCAACCCCCACCGGAGCAGGTGAAAAAGCTGTACCAGTATTAGTTGATTTAAAAAATAATATATCAGAACTTGAAAGCCGCTTGTTTCGAAGTTTAAGTCGGAATATTAAGGAAAAAAAAATAGCATTAGCTTCTTCCAAATTACCGCGAATAGATAGTATATTAGCTCATCCGCAACAAAGTTTTGATTTAATATTAGCAAAGATGGTTAAACCGAAAGTAATATTTGAACCATTCATTCAAAAATTCTCTTTGATATCCTCTAAAATCCCAAATATTGAGACATTGATTGATAGACAGTTAAGTGACTTAATTAATTTATCCTTGAGGTTAAATGAACAACCTATAAAGAGAAATATTTCTGTTCAGGAAGAAAGAGTCACACTAATATTTGGCCGAATAACAAATGCAATAATTAATAAAATCACCAATGTAAGTCAAAAGCTCTCCAGTGATAGTCAGTTACTTGATGCTTATAGCTATCAAAGAGTGTTGGATAGAGGCTATGTCATTGTTGATGACGGCAACGGAAATATAATTAGAACTAAAAGTCAGATTGAGCCAAATAGTGAAATTGTTATGTCTTTTTCTGATGGTAAAATAAATGCAATAATTAGTGATAGAAAAGAAAAAATTAAGAAATTAATTACTAAAAAGAGAACACATAATTCTGAACAGACTGATTTATTTTAGTCATTTTTTATACTTTTAAGAGATAAGGGTAGGCTATATATGGATTTATCATTTAAAAATTCTGGTGAAGCAAAGGTTCATTATGGGGAATCAGACTTTACAATATTAAAGGACGGTATTTTTGTGTTTTGTGCTATAACAAAAGAAAAAATACCTCTGCATTCATTGCGTTACTGGAGTTCTATAAAACAAGAGGCATATAAAGATGCGCAAGCTAGTTTAGTGGCTTGGAAAAAGGATCATTAAAAGTGTTTTTTCTTACTTTTCTATCATATTATTTATTATCCAATGTGTTCAATTTTAACGATATGCTTTCAGGCCATTCTATCATGAAGTCAATCAGTTTGGATTTAAATGTTAGTTCTAAAGATTACCTATCCAAACAAACAGTTCTAGATGAAATATCATGTAAGGGTATTTTAGAGCAGGGAGGGATGGTGTTTTGTAAAACTAAACCTAATACCAAAGTTAAAATTGGAAGGAGTATTTCTGACTTTTATTATGAAACTTCAAGCTCTGATGGAAATATTATAATAGGTTTTGATCGCGATGAACGAGATAATTTTGTAGAGGTTAATGGGCACCGTTTAGATTTCATTATACCCAAACGAGATTATTCAATATCTAAAATTGACGGTTTACCACCATCTCAAGTTTCAAGTTTTAATGAAGAACAATTAAAAAAAATAAAAATAAGTTCTAGAAAAAAAACTCAAGGTTTTGCTTCAAGACAAACTAAAATGGGGTTTAAAAATGGATTTATAAACCCACTCAAAAATATGAATAAAACATCTCCTTTTGGTTCTCAACGTATTTTGAATGGAATTACTAAAAAGCCTCATTATGGAGTTGATATTGCGGCTGAAATTGGAACAAAAATATATGCTCCAGCTGACGGGGTAATAAGTTTATCAGACGATGATTTGTATTTTGAGGGTTCAATGGTTTTGATCGATCATGGACAGGGATTAATATCCATGTACCTTCATACTGAAAAAAACTTAGTTTTTGAAGGTGAACATGTTAAACAAGGGCAATTAATTGCAACGGTTGGGTCAAAAGGCCGCTCAACAGGGCCACATTTGTGCTGGAGATTAAAGTGGCGTAACCGTAATCTAGATCCTGAGATTTTAATAAGATGGCCCAAAGATGATAAAAAATAATTATAGCCCACAAAACTGTAATAATATGACCGAAGTTCGATTGGGTGTAGATAGATTAGACAAAAAATTAGTGAGAATTTTAGCTGAACGCCAGCGATATATGACTGCTGCTGCTCGTATTAAGAATAAGAGAGATGATGTAAGAGATACTGCTCGTATTGAAGATGTTATTAGTAAAGTTCTTGAAGAAGCTAAAGTACAGGGCTTGTCTAGGGAAATAGCTGAAATAGTTTGGCGTAATTTGATAGAAGCATCAATATCATATGAGTTTAAGCAATGGGATGCTATAAACACCAAAGCTAATTAGCTAATTATTTATAGTGTATATTAGGCCAACGTTTATGAGCCCAGAACCATTGATCTGGATTTTCCTTTACTCTATCTTCAATGAATCTATTTATTTGAATGACACCATTTTCTACATCTAAAGATTTATTACGAGTCCTAATAAAATTTATGGGTTCATAAAAATTTATAGTGAATTTAGATTTATTTCTCTGAACTATTACAGGTATGAGAGGTAAATCTGTTTTCAAGGCTAGCCTTACAAACCCTTGAGATGTCATAGCATTAACACCAAAGAAGGGAACGCTTATACCTTCATTGAATTTTTGATCATTTAACATTGCGATACTTTGATTATTTTTAAGTGCTTTTAATAAATTTCGAGCACTTGTTTGGCCTGATTTTTGTATTAAAAATTTTGCACCATTCTTCTCTCTTTGTTTTCGAATCCGAGAGTCAATATAGGGGTTATTTAATTTGCGGTAAGTTATCTGTACTGGAAGCTTTGTTTCAATTAAAAGGCTTAATATTATTTCCCAATTTGCAAAATGACCTGAAATAAATAATGCCGGAGTGTTTTTTACTGCTTTATGCAAACCGTTAACAGATATATTTTTATTATCTATTATTTTAATTTTATGTGATACTGGGAATTCTGCAAAAGTTCTACCTATATTATCCCACTGTCTCAATACTAGATTGTTTATTTCTTTTTCTGATTTTTCAGGAAAAGCTATTTTTAGGCCTGTTCGTACAATTTTATTTTTGTTTGTCATGGGTCCGATTAATTTAAAAAGAACAGCCCCTAAACTAGAAACTATATTAAATGGTAATATTCTAAAAAATAGACTTATAATATCGTAGACTATTGCCTCGAGTCTCCAAATTATTTTAGCTTTTAAATTCATCTTTTTCTGTGTAACTTAATAAAGGGATGTAGCAGGCGCCTTAATGTTAACTCATCTTCAAAATGTACTGATACTGGCCATTTATGAACACCTTTACGATATCCTTTGGGGAGGCGGACGTAATCTTTTTCAGTTGTAATCAATGATGCTCCATATTCTGATGCTAATACAAATAAATTTTCTATATCTATATCTTTATACTGATAATGATTTGAATATGAGATTGCTTCTATAATATTTCCTCCATAATTGCGTAAACTATCAAAAAATTTATTTGGTCTGCCTATTCCGGAAAATGCGTATAATTTTCCTTTTGGTAAAATAGAGGTTGGTTTTAAATAAGCATGAATTAGAACTTTATCTCTTAATTGTCTTAATAAAAAAGAATCTGGTTTATAGTCTTTATTTGGCTTCATCAGTATAATCGCATCACTTCGTTTTAGCGATTCATTTAAGTTTTCACGTAATGGTCCCGCCGGAAAAATTTTTCCATTACCAAAACCAATTTCAGCATCCACTACAAGTAATGATAATGATTTTTTGAGTAATTGGTTTTGATGACCATCATCCATTATAATAATAGATGCTCCATTACTTACCGCGGCTTTAGCGCCGTCATCTTTTCCAGCTGAAACCCATACTGGAGCATGTTCTGCCAGCAATAATGGTTCATCTCCTACATCGATAGATGTATGTTTATCATTTAAGAGTATTGGCCCTTTTTCTTGACCGCCATATCCTCTTGTTAAGCCAACTGCATTTAACCCTAAACGCCTTAAGCTTTTTAATATATAAATAGTAACCGGAGTTTTACCTGTGCCACCCAGGGTTGCGTTTCCGACACATATGACAGGAACTCCAGAATCATACTCAATTGAGTTATTTATACTTTTTGATACAAATTTGCCATATATCCAACCTATAGGCGATAAAATTGTTCTTATTACTGGGGCTGATTCACGTCCACTTTTATGATTCCAGAACTCAGGGGCTTTCATATTTTAGGCTCTGAAATTATCTGGCTTAGTTTATTCCAAGTTGAGTCTAAAATAGAAATTTGATTATTAACAAAGTTTTGAGCTAACTTCTGCTTTTTTTTAAGCTTGTTTGGATTTGACAATAGTTCACTCACATGTTTCTCAATATCATCACCCAACAATATACTAGTAGCTGCTTTTGAATCAAGCATAGACATATATGTGTCATAAAAACTATCAAAATGAATACCCGTTAAAATAGCATTGGAAAAGTGAGCGGGTTCGATAGGGTTGTGCCCTTTTAACCCTTTGATTAATGAACCGCATACCAAAGTTATTTTTGATAATGAATAAGCCAAACCCATATCACCAATTGTATCAATAAGGTAGATATCTGTTTTGTTTGTGATTGCATCCTCATGGGAATGAATTGAAACTGATAAATCACCCATTTGTTTAAGTACACTTTTAGCCCTTTCGGGGTGTCTTAGCGACATTATTATCAATAGGTTCGGAAATTTTTCTCTTAATTTTTTATGCGCGCTTATGATATATTTTTCTTCACCTTTGTGTGTACTTGCTGCGCACCAAACAAGACGATTTCCAATTTGAGTCTTTAATTTTTCATGATTTATTTTATTAACTGAAAGACAAGAGGTGTTGGACTTTAAGTTTCCTAGATATTGAACTTTATCACCTATAATACTTTTTAAAAAATTGTGAGTATTTTTATCTCCAGATATGATAAGATCAAAGTAACCAAATATTATTTGTGCTGTCTTGTTAATAAGGCCCCATGTCTTGATTGACTTTTTAGAAAAACGTCCATTTATAAGTGCAATGGGTATATTTTTTGATTTTGTTTTTGTTAAAAGATTTGGCCATATTTCAGACTCTGTAATTATAAGTATATCAGGCTCCCAGTAGTCTACAAATGAATTTACAGCTTTAGGAATATCGAGGGGTATATATTGGTGATATGTGTTAGGAAGATGATTTTTGGCAATTAAATCAGCGGATGATCGCGTTGCACTGGTAATAAGAAAGAAAGTATCTGGGTAATCAGATACTATTTTTGGGATTAATGGGAATAATGTCTTTACTTCTCCTACACTGGCACCATGTAACCAAATTATTTTTTTTTTCGGGTGAACAATAGTTGGATAACCAAATCTTTCTTTTATTCTATGGCATTCCTCTTTTCCTCTAAGGAGCCTATATTTTATCCATATCCATAAAACTGGACTCATTAAAATCATAAAATATCTATATACATGAAGTAGAAAATTTCTTTCCATTTTTAATTCTTTTTTATTGGACAGTGTCCACATGCTGAATCTGCAAAGTCAATTAAGTCATTCATTATATTTTCTATTTCAATTTGAATATTCTCAAGCTCTCTGTCAGTTGTTTTTTTTGAAATATTAACTGGATTTGACCAAATAATTTTTCCTTTATTGAAGGGTAATGGGAATACAAAACGATCCCATGTTTTAAAAATCTTCCTTTTCTGAATTGAAAATATTACTGGATATATAGGCACATTAGCGATGCGTGCAATACGTAAAGCTCCATTTTTCATATACTGCCTTGGTCCACTAGGCCCGTCAGGTGTTATAATTATACAACCTTTATTATTTAAAGCTTTGATGATTTCATGGGATGCTGATTTGCCTCCTTTTGAATTATTCCCTTTATTATTTTTTATGGAGCCACGTATTGTTTTTACCCCCAGAAATCGACAAGCATTGGTTATAATAGCTCCATCACGAGATTTTGATATCAACACATAAGGCTTTAGCCTATTATCATTCCATATAGCATTCAACATCAACAGACGAGAGTGCCATGTTATCAAGATGAATGCCTGATCATTCTTAATAATTTCATTCAATAAGGTTTCGTTTTCTATCGACCACTTAGTAGTATGTTTAACAAGTAGCATATATAGAGCAATTAGTAAGCCAGAGATTATCTGAATTAATTTAAACTCCATGAAGCGTTTGAACACTTTGTTACTCCCTGCTATACACCACGTAAAAATAAAGGCTTATAGTAAATGTCTCTTAATCTCAATATAAAGGCTGATAGAAAAAGGGCTTATAGAGACCTAATTTTTTATGATCATGGTTTTCTACGATATAAATTTTCCAATCATCATGAGATAGGTAAGAAAATGTACCGTGAAAACCAACCATCACCTAAGCAAATAAAAAAGTGGAAAAAATTAGGAATTAAAACTAATATTAATTTAAGGGGAAAAAGTGATAAGGGTTACTATCTTTTAGAAAAAGAAGCATGTGACCAGAACTCAATAAATATGATAGACTTTCATGTGTACAGTCGGGATGTTCACTCCATAGAAACAATATTGAATGCTCAAAAGTTATTCAGTAAAATTGAGTACCCTGCGATTATGCATTGTAAGTCAGGAGCAGATAGGACAGGATTCATGGGAGTTCTTTACAAACACTTTTATATGAATGAACCGATTGAAGTTGCACTAAGTCAGTTAAGTCTGAAATATTTACATATCAAACAAGGAAAGACAGGTATACTCGACTTCTTTTTCTTAGATTATTTATTATATTCAAGCCAAAGAAAAATAAGCTTTTTAGATTGGGTTATAAATGTCTATGATCCAGTTGAACTTAAGGTCAAGTTTATGAAACAATGGTCTGGAAATCCTATAACAGAACTGATTTTGAGAAGAGAGTAATTTTTTAATTTTGCAGATTATAATAAACATTAGATTTATTTTTTATAAGCTCTTCATGGTTACCTTGTTGTATAATATTCCCATTATCTAATACATAGATTCTATCTGCATTTTTTACAGAATTAAGTCTGTGCGAAATTATTATAGTTGTTTTATTTATTTTAAAATTATTGAGCGATTCTTGTATAGTGCTTTCACTTATTGCATCTAATGCTGATGTGGCTTCATCCATTAATAAAATTGGTGCATCCCTTAAAAGTGCTCTAGCAATCGATAGTCTTTGTTTTTGTCCGCCGGAAAGACCATATCCATTTTCACCAAGTACAGTTTCGTAACCAAACGGCAATGCGGTAATAAATTTATGAGCATCTGCTTTCTGGGCTGCATGTACAATATCATCTACAGTAGCTTTGTTGTTTCCATAACTTAAATTATTAATTACAGTAGTATTAAATAATATTATTTCTTGCGACACTAATGCTATGTTATCACGCAAGTTTTTTATTTTAATATTCCTTATATCATGCCCATCTATACAAACAGAGCCCGATTTCACATCATAAAGTCTAGGTATTAAATTCATAATTGTAGACTTACCGCTTCCAGAATAGCCTACTATGGCAACTGTTTCACCAGGCTGTGCATTTATGGACACTCCATTTAAGGCTAAGGTTCCATCAGGGTAATTAAAATGAACATCATTTAAATGAATTTCTCCGCGGAGCTTTCCAATTTCTTGGGAGTTAGCTGTATCTAGAATATTGGCTTCTTCATCAATTACATTAAATATTCTAGTTAGTGCGGAAAGTCCTTCTTGGGCTACATTGTTAAGTGTTCCAAGCGCTCTTAATTTAGGTGAAAGTATTAACAACCCAGTTAAAACAGCAGCGATTGAACCGGCGCTAGCCGATTCATTTGATACTTGATAAACTCCAAAAATGACTACACCCGCTATAGCTAATCCTCCGAGTACTTCTAATATTGGGTCAACTCGAGCTTGTTCTGTAACTAATTTCATTTGAAGGCGTTCGCGGTCATCAAAATTTTTACTTAACCGTTTGTTTTCTAACATTTCCAAATTGTAAGTTTTTACAATTCTCATATTGTTAAAACTCTCCTTTAAATTTGAAGTTATTTTACCAACCTGTTCCTGAACATTTTTAGCATCTCCTCGCATACGTTTAGATATTAATAGTACAGGCCAGTATGCTATAATAAAAACAGTCATTATCATCGATAATTGCCAGTTTTGATATAACATAGCTAAAATAGTTAGTATAATTGTCAACAAAGCAGCTATTAGGTTCGACATCGTACGTATTAAGGCATTAGATACCACTGTTATATCATTCGTAAATTTAGAGATTATATCTCCAGATTGTTTTTGTCTAAAGAAACCAAAATCACTTTTGTAAGTTGATTTTAGCATTTGTTTTTGCATTTTTGTAACTGCTTTTAATGCAATCGAATTGTTTAAAATTCTTTGCAAATAATTAGATAAACCCGAAGTTGCTGTAATAAAAATTAATAAAGGTAATACAGAAAAAGCGTAATTTTTGGCTTCTTTAATTGTATCATTATTTTTTGTTATATTATTTGCTTCGTCAATAACAAAGCTTACTATAAATGTATAGGCAGCTGTGGCTGCTGCCAATAATACCATAAATAAAAGAGCTAAAAAAAGCCTTTTCTTTTGAGGCCATATATAGTTGATCCATAATCTAGCAATCAAATGATGGTCTTTATTTGAAGTAACTTTAGCCAATTATACCATCTTTTTTGGGATCAATTAATTCATGCGCATGTAATATAAAATAACGCATATGGGCATTGTCAACGGTTTTATGGGCGGAAGCTTTCCAAGCAATATGTGCGGAATGAAAGTCTGGATAAGCGCCAACAAAATCAAGTTTATTTAGATTTTTGAATTCTGATTTATTAGGGTCTAAAAGTTCACCACCTATAACAAGGTGAAGAAGTTGTATTTTTTTTCTATCCTCTGATTTAGTTGCCATAAATCCAAATTCCTTTATTTTATCAGATGATGTATTAAATTTTTCAACTATTGGGTAAGTTAGGTCTAGTAACAAACCATGAAGATTTTTTCCAGCACAAATAATTCCTAAACCACTTGTACTACTATTGGCATATGTTGGTACCTTCCCATTAATATTTGAAATATAAGCTCCTGCCTCAGTTGCAATTAATTGGGCTGCAGCAATATCCCAATCAGATTTTGGAGTAAAAGCAACGGTTGCATCTGCCTTTCCGGATGCAACAAGTGCAATTCTATAAGCCATTGAGTTAACTGTGAAGCACTTCATTTGCGGCCATTTAAGCTTCTTGAATTTTCGGCTATAGCCTATCATTTTAATATCTTTAACAGATAGTTTATCGGTAGCTTTGATTATCACATTATTTAATTTTGATCCTCCGCCTAAAGTAGCTTCAAACATTTCATTCTTGATGGGATTGTATATTACTGCCACGACTGGGTAGCCATTCTCTATAACTGCAACAGAAACCACAAAATCTATCGTTCCATCTATAAATGCTTTGGTGCCGTCGATAGGGTCAACCACAAAGGATTTTTTGGCCTTTAGTCTAGAGTTATCGTCCTTGGTTTCTTCTGATAGCCACCCATACATAGGGCGATTTTTTTTTAAATATTTAGAGAGGTAATTATTAACTGCTATATCAGCACTAGTAACCTCATGACCTCCGCCTTTATCAAATATTTGAGGTTTATTTTTTAAAAAAGCATCTTTAGCGATTTGACCGGCTTTATAGACGACTCGTTTTATAAGTTCTAAGTCCTTAGAATAACTATCATTTATTTTTTTAGAGACCTGCAACTGTTAGGCCTTGTGCTAATAGAGTAGGCGAAACAGTTGCGCTATTAAATTCTAGATCATTTGCCGCTATTAAAGATTTATATATCTCTATTAAATTCCCTGCGATAGTAACTTCGCTTACGGGATAAGTTTTCTGTCCATTCTCAATTTTAAATCCAGAAACACCAACTGAGTAATCGCCAGTATTTCCATTAAGCGATGGACCAAACATTTCAGATATAATTAATCCATCTGTGATCTGTTTAATTAATTCTTCAGGGGATGAGGAGCCATTTTCAATATATGCGTTTGTTGAGGAGACCCCAGGAGGAGAGCTTATGTTCCTACTGGCATGTCCTGTTGTTTCTCTATTTAACTGCCTTGCTGACGATGAGTTTAATAGCCATGTCTGAAGTATTCCATTTTTAATTAAATTTCGTTTAACAGGTATTATGCCTTCTCCATCATAAAGGCGAGAGCCGTGTCCTCTGATAATTTGAGGGTCATCAATGACTTGAATTTTATTATTAAATATTTGTTGATCTAATTTGTCTTTTAAAAATGAAACACCTCTTGCTATCGATGGACCAGAAATTGCCCCTAATAGTGCCGAAAGCAGCGCGTTGGAGATTCTTTTATCAAAAATTACTGGCATTGCGCCTGATTTTATTTGTTTTGAACCAAGCCTAGACACAGCCCTAGAACCTGCAAGTTTACCAACATCTTCAGTTGACCTTAAATCTTCTAACCATCGTGTAGAATGATAGTCGTAATCTCTTTCCATTGATCCATTAAGTTCAGCTATAGCTGATACAGAAACTGAGTGACGAGAAGACATCCATCCATATGAAAAACCCTCACTTGTTTGAAAGAAAATTTCTGAGTGTGCATGACTAGCATTTGCGCCTTCTGCTTGTTGTACGCCTTTTACCTTTAATGTTGACGACTCAACTTCTAGAGCTCTTTCTTTCAATATTATAGGAGTTATTGATGTGTCATCATAAAGTTGCAAATCTGGATTGTGAGTTATAAGTTTAGAAGTTTCTACTAGTCCACAATAAGGATCTTCTGGGGCTAATTTAGCCATAGCTACAGCTCTTTCCGCCAGTTTTTCTATAGATGCATCTGATGTATCAGATGTTGAAACGCAAGATTGGCGTTTTCCAACCATAACGCGTAGTCCTATATCGCAGCCTTCACTATTATCGATATCTTCAAGGTCGCCATTGCGAACTACTACTCCTAGAGAGCGACCATAAGTTCCTACTGCATCAGCAGACGTTGCCCCATGGTGTTTTGCTTTTGAAAGCAGTTTCTGAACAATATTATCAATATTGGATTTATTTGGCGTGTGTTCAAAGTTCATAAATAAATTTACTTTTTATTGATTAATATGAAAGTGTAATTAGATTATTGTTATTATAAATGATAGAGTTGAAATAAATGATTTTAAATATAAAGAAATTATATTTTAAAGGGATTTAACATTTTCAGGAGCAGTTTGAAGAAACTTCATAACTACTGAAATTTCTTCTTCTGATAAACCTTTCATCATGCGGTCATTGAAATCACGAAAGTTGTTCATAACTTTTTCTCTTTCACTCCAGCCTTTTTCTGTAAGAACTACGGCTTTAGAGCGTTTGTCTGAAAAAAGAGGTATGCGTTCGAGTAAAAGTTTTGTTTCCATTCGCTCAACTAATCCAGTAATTGATGCATTATTTCTTCCAATTGCTTGTGCTAGTTCGGTAAGGCTACAACGGTCGTGATACCCGAGGTAGATAAGTACAGCTGCTTGCGAAGTTCCTATTTTTGACGTTTTCTTCAAATAATTTTGAGCTTCTTTAGTAATTAAAGAGTGTGCCCTATCGAAAATAAAATAAAGTCTTCGATCTATAGGTCTAGCAATTGCCATAATGATTCCAGTTATTTTATAATCATAATATGCTTTAAAATATAAATTACAAAAGAAAAAGCCGCCTCACGGTATGAGGCGGCTTAATTTTGAAGTTTGGGCTTTACTAAGTGCTATACTTAGCTTCAAGAAATAATCTCTACCCAGTTTCGCTTTTACGAAAGTGCTAATTTAATAGCTTAGGGCAAACCCCCCAAAATAGATAAACAAAATCGACCTCCTTTCACAAACGCGGCCTCGGTATGAGACGGCTCTTATGTAAAATGTAATTTTTTTTAATAAAAATACAAGGCTAAATTTATCTTATCTTTACTATGTGCAGATACTATTTAAACTGAAATATTATCCGTTACATAAGTGACAGTGCATTAGCTAACGTGCTGACATGTAATTCTCTAGGAAAACAAAGGCCGAAATTATCGGGCAGAACGGCTAACACGCATGGGATCATCCAGAGCAATGATCACGGGTTCCAAGTCAGCCGGACCTGGAGCTGTATAGCGCACTCCATCAAAGGGTTCCGGTCCGGGGCCCCCTGGGTTGAAGAAGGCGCTGTACCCAGCTTCAAGTGAGGGAATTTCGACGAAGGTCACATTTCGTGCAGCCGCTTCATCTCCGGTGAGAATGATATCGATATAGTTGTCGCGATCTTCGTTGTAACAGTCACCGTAATAAATGCCAGCATCCGGATCACGGCGTTGGCCCAAATCTGCGAGGCCTAACACCCGGAAAGTACCGCCTTCGACCTGATAATCTTGGCCGAGTTTTTCTAGAAGAACGGTTTCGCCATTGGCCCCTCGCAGATGGATATGGAAAAAACTTTCATAACTATCTGGGGTCAATGACCGCAATCCATCGGGGGAGAAACCACCCGTTGTTAAAACCCGCAGCCGATAATCTGCAACTATGAGGGAACAAATTTAAGAGCTACTCCATTGTTGCAATATCTAAGACCGGTTGGATTTGGACCATCCTTGAATACGTGGCCTTGATGACCCTTGCAACAGCTGCAGTGATATTCAGTTCGGGTCATAAAAAGCTTCTTGTCAGTTTTAGTACCAATATTCTCATGAATGACATCATAGAAACTTGGCCAGCCAGTTCCAGATTCATACTTATGCTCAGATTTAAATAGCGGTTGATTGCATCCAGCACAATTATACTGACCGCTCCTTTTTTCCCAGTTGAGTTCAGAAGTTCCTGGTCTTTCAGTACCCTCTCTCCGTAAAACTGCGTATTCTAGAGATGTTAATCTGCTCTTCCATTCAGATTCTGGTATATTTATACATTTTGTATCATCCATCTTTGCATTCCCATATAATTCTGTGGAGTTAGTCTTCTTGCACGACAATAATAAAACAGCAATTAACTGCATTGATATGCTTCGTCTTGATGCTGTATATTTAAATTTTTTTTTGATTATTTCCATATTTATATTACGTTTTGTAACAATAAAAAGTTCTATAAATTAATTAATATGGGCAGAAAATAAACCCATCAAAAACCATGGAAGTATTAACAAAAACCCTGAAAACTTATTAGATTTGAAGATAAATAATGACTTTTCTTTATCTGCAGGTTTGAAAGCAAAAACCTGGTAAATTAGGTGAAATGCAAATGGGAATATTCCAGCTAATATAACGCATATTTCATATACATTTATTTGGTCGGCCTGAAGGAGTTTAGACAAAAAAATTAAAAATACTGATATGAGGTAACTAGTGCCAATCCCAGTTTTAACTCTTCTACCAAACTTCCTGGCGGTACTTTTGATTCCAACCTTAATATCATCCTCAAGATCTTGGCAAGCGTAAATGGTATCATAACCGAGCGTCCAAAAAACAAGAGCGAGATAAAATAAAATTACTGGCAAATTAAGAGTAAGAGTCTTAGCAGAATAAGCAACCAAAACCGCCCAATTAAAGGTTAAACCTAACCAAATTTGCGGCCACCATGTGATGCGTTTCATAAATGGATATGCCATGACTAGAGGGATAGAGAATAGAGCAATAACTTTTGATATATTTGGTAATATTGCCCAACATAATAAACCGATAATACATTGTAGGATTACCCATATCCAGGCTTGTTTATTCGAAACAGCACCAGATGGTAAAGGTCTTAAAGCAGTCCTATCCACTTGAATGTCGAGATTCTGATCTATTATATCGTTATAGGTACATCCAGCACCGCGCATCGCCACTGCACCTACTAGAATAAGAATTGCCCATTTTATATCCGATAGGTGTATTCCGTGCTGGTATGTGGAAAATGCTAACGCCATCCAGCCCGGTAGAGTTAGAAGCCAGTACCCTATAGGCCGGTCTAATCTAGAAAGTTGAAGGTAAGGTCTAATATTAGCAGGGGTATTATTAACCCAATGTGTTGAATTTGAATCTATCAATGTTGTATTCATAAGAGAATACTATATTAAAAATTATGTTTTTCTATTTATATTTTTAATATAAACCCCATACGTTGGAGTGAAATATATGCAAACCAGAATGTATATTAACTGTAAACTTGAAAAGGGTGCAATAATACGTCTTAACAAGGATCAATTTAATTACCTAGGTAATGTTCTCCGAAAACATAATGATGATAAAGTATCAGTATTTAATGGTATATCAGGAGAATGGAAGGCATCGATTAACTACCGCGGAAAACGATCCATTGATTTATTAATTGAGGAGAAAATATTAGAACAAGTTATTGTGCCTGACGTAATGCTCTGTTTTTCAAACATTCGTAAAAACCGAGTGTCTTTTATAATTGAAAAGGGAACTGAGCTAGGTGTAAGAACCTTTCAGCCGATTATTTCTGAACATACGCAGAGTGCATCTTTCAATATTTTAAAGGCAAAATATCAATCAGTACAAGCAGCTGAACAAACTCAAAGACTTGATATCCCAGAAATTATGCAGCCAAAAAGTTTGTTGGAACTATTAGGAGATTGGGATAATAATAGAGTACTACTTTTTGCAGACGAAAAAAAAGCTGTGATATCACCGGTTGATGTTATCGCAAATATAAGTTCCCCTGTTGGAATTTTAATAGGACCTGAGGGTGGATTTTCCAGTGTAGAAAGAAATTATTTAATGAGTAAAAATTTTACCAGGCCTATTTCCCTTGGGCCAAGAGTCTTACGTTCAGATACTGCCTCTTTGAGCCTTTTAACTCTTTATCAAGCGATAAGCGGTGATTGGAATTAGAGCTTTTTCATAATCATTCTTGCTTATTAATTTATTGATACTTTTGATGTCATAACATACAAAACTTTGAACAAAGGAGACATAAAAATGTATTTCAAATTCTTTTTTATGCTCTTGGTCTTTTTGGTTATTTATATGCTGGTAGTATTTTATAATGTCATACAATAAAATATTCGACATGGTTGTCATCGGAGCCGGTTTATCAGGAGTAGGAGCGGCTTGTCGTTACAAAATTAAGTTTCCAAATGATAATATCCTTATATTTGAGTCACGTGCCAGCATTGGGGGCACATGGGATTTGTTCAAATACCCCGGGATCAGGTCTGACTCTGATATGTTAACACTTGGTTATGATTTTCGTCCTTGGACAGGTAATAAGACCTTAGCAGATGGTAAAAGCATTAGAGATTATATTCACTCTGTTGCCAAAGAGTATGATATAATGCAATTCATAAAATATATGTCAGAGGTTACCTCTGTCAATTATTCGACCAAAGAATGCTTGTGGCATATTACTCTAAAAAATTTGAAAACAGGATTGAATGAATTTGTTAAAACTAAATTTATAGTGTCATCAACAGGTTATTATAGATATGATAAAGGCCATACTCCTGCATTTTCAGGACAATCAAAGTTTTTAGGAAAGTTTATTCATCCTCAAAATTGGCCTGAGGATTTAGATTATAAAAATAAAAACATGATTGTCATTGGTTCAGGCGCAACAGCATTCACTCTAGTTCCTGAATTATCCAAAAAGGCCAAGCATGTTACAATGCTTCAAAGATCCCCAAGTTATGTCGCCTCTATTCCCTCAGTTGATAGAATTGGTATTATTGTGAGATCTATTATGCCAAAGAATTTAGCGTTTAAGGTAAACCGCTTTAAAAATATATTTCTTGCAAGATACCTCTATTTAAAGGCTCGTAACAATCCCGAGAAATCTCGAAATTGGTTTCGTAAAAAAGTAATTAAAGAACTAGGTACTAATTACCCTGTCGACTTGCACTTTAATCCAAAATATAACCCTTGGGATCAAAGAGTTTGTATGGTGCCAGATGGAGACATATTTTCTGCTATAAGGAATGGTAAGGCAAGTATAGTCACTGATGAAATAGATCAATTCGATGCGAGTGGTATATCATTGAAGTCGGGTGAATACCTTGATGCTGATATTATTGTATCGGCTACAGGCCTAGAAGTTTTGATTAATGGGGGTTGTGAAATTTACATTGATGGAAAAAAACAAGAACTTGCAGATTGTTTCGGTTATAAAGGTACAATGTATTCTGGGATTCCAAATTATTTCTCAATATTTGGTTATACTAACGCATCATGGACGTTGAGGGTTAATCTTATATCTGAATTTGTTTTAAGAGTTATCGAGTATGTGAAAATAAATGAATATAAAAAAGTGGTTCCTATAGTGAAAGTAAGAATGCAAAAATACCCATGGATTAACTTTCAAGCAGGGTATTTTCTTCGTGTCATGGATAAACTACCTAATCAAGGTGACAGACATCCTTGGCTTAACTTGCAAGATTATAAGATTGATAAAAAATTGCTTACACAAGACCCAATAGACGATGGCGATTTAATATTCTCTGATTGAAACATTATTTGATTAATAGTTAAAGTATTTTTTTAGTATGGAATTTTTGTTATTAACTCCTTACTTAACTCTTTTTTAATTACTTATTACCTTGCTCACGTGCGAGTAGAATACTAAACGATTTTATGATCAGAAAAAAAAGTATAATTGAAAATAAATCTCAGATGATTGATCATCTTGCTTCTGGTTGCAAGCCATTGTCTGAATGGCGTATAGGCACAGAGCATGAGAAAATAGGTTTCTACACAAGCACGCTCAAACCACTAGAGTATCGAGGGGGCATTGAACCCATTTTGAATAAACTCCAACGGTTTAATTGGGAGCCTATTTTTGAAGATGGAAACATTATTGCATTAAAAAGAAATGGTGCATCTATATCCCTCGAGCCTGGTGGACAATTAGAGCTATCAGGTGCTCCTCTTGAAAATGTTCATCAAACTTGTTCTGAAGTGTCTAGGCATTTAAAAGAGGTTAAAGAAGTTGCAGACGAAATTGATATAGGTTTTATTTCATTAGGCTTTAGACCAGATACACGTCTTGAGGATGTGCCTATTATGCCCAAAGGGCGATATAAAATTATGCGTGAGTACATGCAAAAAGTTGGCACTTTAGGGCGAGAAATGATGTTTAGGACGTGTACTGTTCAAACGAACTTAGATTTTTCTTCTGAGTCAGATATGGTTAAAAAATTTAGGGTTAGCCTTGCCCTCCAACCTTTTGCAACAGCCTTATTTGCCAACTCACCATTCACTAATGGTAAATTAAATGGATATAAGTCCTATCGTTCACGTGTGTGGCTTGATACTGATAATGATCGAACTGGAATGTTGCCATTCGTCTTTGATGAGGGGTTTGGTTTTGAACAATATGTTGACTATGCTTTAGATGTTCCAATGTATTTTATTAATAGAGGTGGAAATTATATAGATGTTTCTGGGAGTTCCTTTAAAGACTTTATAAAGGGAAATTTGGAAGAGCTTCCTTCAGAAAAGCCTTCTCTATCTGATTTTGATGATCATTTGTCGACAATTTTTCCCGAAGTTCGTTTAAAAACTTTTTTAGAAATGCGTGGTAGTGATACCGGTCCTTGGAGTGAACTTTGCGCTATGCCTGCTTTTTGGGTGGGATTATTATATAACAACAGCTCTTTAGAAGCTGCATGGGATTTAATTAAAGATTGGACTTCACAAGAACGAAATCAATTAAGATGCGAGGTTCCGCTTACTGGTTTGCAGACTCAGTTCAGAGGTAAGCCAATTATTGAGCTTGTTAATGAATGTCTAAATATGTCTAGATTTGGCCTTAATGCTAGATCAAGAATTAATGGTCACGGAGATAATGAAAGTATATTCCTTCAAAAACTTTATGAGTTTACTAAAACTGGCAAGACCAATGCGGATAAATTAATTCATAAATATAACAATGATTGGGATAAGGATGTTATGAATATCTACAACGAGTGTCGTTATTAAATAAATTAATTTTTAAAGATTTTAATTGTTTAATTAATACAACTTGTTGTAACCAAATATTTTTGTTACTGACTCTCAGTTACTTTGAACTGTAACCTTTTTAGGGGAAAAGAATGTTTTACATAATACTTAGTGCAATAGCTGTTATCGGGGTTGCAATGTGCCTTTTTCAGATGAGAAGTCATCCTAAAGGGCTTTATATTCTCTTCTTTGCTGAAATGTGGGAGAGATTTTCATATTATGGCATGCGAGCGCTGTTGATATTATATTTAACAAAGCACTTCTTATTTACAGATGGTCAAGCTTATGGAATTTATGGTGCTTATACGACATTGGTATATGTAACACCTGTAATAGGCGGTGTTTTGGCTGATAAGTATTTGGGTCAAAGGAAAGCAGTTTTGTTTGGAGCAGTACTACTCGTTTTGGGTCATTTAGGTATGGCAATAGAGGGTGAGCCTGTTAAAGTTGCTAGTGAGCGTAGTGACTCTATCATGAATGTATTTTATCTTTCTCTTGCCCTCATTATTGCTGGGGTAGGCTTTTTAAAAGCAAATATATCAGCCATTGTTGGTGCTCTATATGAAAAAACAGATGAACGCCGTGACGGTGCATTCACAATCTTTTATGTTGGTATAAACCTTGGTGCATTTGGGGGTGCATTAATAGCTGGCTATTTGGGCGAAACATATGGATGGAAATATGGTTTCGGACTCGCAGGTTTAGGAATGCTCTTAGGTTTGATTGCATTTGCTTGGGGTAAGCCACTTTTAGAAGGTGCTGGTGAACCACCTAATCCTTCAGCTCTTGCAGTTAAAAGATTTATAGGAATATCCACTGAATGGTTTATTTATATTTTAACTTTTGTTGGTGTTGGCGTACTTTGGTTCTTAATTAGAGATGAGGGGGCTGTAAAGCTGGTTCTTTATTCGACATTTGCTATAGTATATCTATATATAATAATTTCTTCAGTATTAACATTACCCCCTCATCCAAGGAATAGAATATTCGCCGCATTAATATTGATTTCAGTACAAGTTCTTTTTTGGGCATTATTTGAACAGGCAGGGTCATCACTTTCATTATTTACAGACCGTTCTGTTGATAGAACAATTTTTGGTCAAGAGATTAAAACTTCTGTTTTTCAGTCTCTAAATGCTATGTACATAGTTCTTCTAGGTCCTTTATTTGCTGCTCTTTGGGTTTGGCTTGGAAAAAGAAATTTAGACCCGTCAGCTCCAGCTAAATTTGGTTTGGGAATAATTCAGCTTGGTTTAGGGTTTCTCGTTCTAGTTTGGGGAGCGAATGCTGCTGGTTCTGAAATGACGCCAGTAATCTTCATTTTCTTAATTTATCTTTTGCATACCACAGGAGAGTTGTGTTTGTCGCCAGTAGGCTTATCTGCAATGACAAGGCTATCTGTTCCTAAAATGGTGGGTTTAATAATGGGAGCGTGGTTCTTAGCTTCTGGATTTGGCAATTTTGCCGCTGCCCAAATTGCTAAATTGACGACTGCTGATGGCGGCGGTGCAGATCAGGTAGTTCTAGTTTATTCAAGTGTTGGAAAACTTGCTGTAGGTGTTGGTGTTGCACTTATCTTAATTTCTCCATTGATAAAGAAAATGATGCATCTCGATACAATCAGTTCAGATGATGCATGATTTTTCTAAAGGTAGTTTGCATAAGATTTATCTAAATATTTGATCTGCGTAGTTTTATTGCGCAGATTAAAATGATATATTCTTTCATAAGATCATTCAAATAGCTTAGAAACAGACTCATCATTAGCGATGCGTCGTATAGCTTCTCCTAAAAGAGTAGCTATTGAAACTTCTCTAATTCTTTCACAATCTTTTACTTTTTTAGGCTGTGCAATAGAATTTGTTATTACCAATTCTGTTAGCTGAGATTTGTTGATTCTTTCTACGGCAGGGTCGCTAAGTACGCCATGTGTAATGTATGCTGATACTGAATTTGCCCCGTGGTCTTTAAGAGCTTTTGCAGCATTACATAGAGTTCCACCAGAGTCGATTATATCATCGTATAATATACAGGTTCTACCCGCTACATCGCCTATAATATTCATAACTTCAGACTCACCAGCTTTTGGTCTCCTTTTATCAACTATTGCTATATCGGCATCAAATTGTTTGGCGATAGATCTAGTTCTAACAACACCTCCAGTATCCGGAGAAACAAATAATAAATTTTTTCTATCGGCTTTAGAGAATTTATCTCTAATATCATCAACAAAAACAGGCTGACCAAATAAATTATCCGTTGGGATGTCAAAAAATCCTTGAATTTGACCTGCATGTAGGTCAGCTGTTAAAACTCTATGTGCACCTGCTTTTGATATTAAATTGGCTACCAATTTTGCTGATATTGGAGTTCTACCGCCTGTTTTCCTATCTTGTCGTGCATAACCATAATAAGGTATAACAGCAGTTATTCTTTTTGCTGAAGCGCGTACTAGCGCATCAATAAGGATTAAGAGTTCCATGAGGTGATCATTTGCGGGTGCAGAAGTAGGTTGTATAAGAAATATATCTTCTCCTCTGACATTTTCATTAATTTTTGCAAAAATTTCTTGGTCTCTAAATCTTTCGATATCTATATGAGTTAATGGGACATCAAGCACATCTGCTATACTTGATGCTAAAGGTTCATTTGCAGTACCACTAATGAGCTTCATAATAATTATCTTTCATTATTAATTTTAGTTATCACTTAAGGCGCAAAATTAAGAAAGTAAATCAAGAGTTAAGCATTATAGAAGAAATATTCCTTCCATAGTCCTTAATTCCATTATGTGTATTATATCTATAGCTAAAATATTTGTCTGATAATTCATATGTGCAATCTGGAATTAAATCTATTTGATTTAGGTTATTTGACTGTAGATTCTCAAGTATGTATTTTTTTAAATCAAAATAAATTTTTCCATTTTTTTGTTTTTTAAAAAAAATGAGATTTGATTTATTTTTCTTTATGAACTTATCGTAAAACTCAATACCTACCTCATAATTATTCAGACTAATACATGGCCCTAGAACTGCATTTATATTTCTTTTATTAGCTCCTATCTTTTCCATAGCTTTGATTGTATTTGATATTACGCCTGAAAATGCACCTCGCCAACCAGCATGGCAACAGCCAATTATATTAGCATTTTGATCGCTGAATAGAATAGGTCCACAATCTGCTGACATGATTGATATAGCTAAATTTGGAGTATTGGTAACAATTCCATCAGCTTTATGGTCTTGATAAGTTTTGTTTTGAGTAACTGTCACTATTTTGGCGCTATGTATCTGGGTAAGACTTACGATTTTTACACCTTTTTGACTTAAAACAGATGAAACTATCTCTCTATTTTTTAAAACGTGATTATATTTATCATTTGAACCAAATCCTACATTTAGGCTTTCGTATTGATTAGTCGATACACCCCCAACTCTCCCAAAAAAACCATGAGATACGTTTGCACCATCAAGTAATTCATGAGTCTTAAAGGGTACTGTCATCGTATGCTTTCAAAGCCTAATGGTAATTCAAGTTTTTTTGATTGAAAACATATTACTTTAAATAATTCACCCATTTCATTCTTTGAGGTCAGTTTATTGAGCTGACGTAAAATTTTGTTTTTCGCTTCTGGTTTTGCCTTTAAAAGATTTTTTGCTCTAACTTTAATTCCCATGTTATTTAAAAAGTCTCCCTGTGTTATTACTTCGGTAACAGGTAAATTATTGGCTACTGAAAGATCAGTTAAATACCCAAAGTTCACTCTCGTAGTTAAATCAGATTTTCCTAAATCAGAAAAAACATCCATTTTTTTATGTGCTTTTAATGATTGTAGTGTATCGCCAAAATCTGTGTATGTATCTCCATAATCAATAAATAAAGCTCTAATATTATTTTTTAAGGATCTTTTTTTTAATTGATCTATTATTTGAGAGTAAGCAGGGCATAACTCTAATAGATCATTTTGGTCTGCCTTATAATGCGAAGTTGGAAAATCTTTTTTTTGCCATTCGGGTAATTCAATAGGCGATATTCCAAATACTAATTTATTGTTCTTTATAGTTACTAATCTTTCCCTCCAGCCTTTTAAACCTAATTTTTTGTTCGTTTGTATGAATTGTTTTATAGGTAAGCAATCCAAAAATTCGTTACCAAGAATTATGGCGGGCATATAGGGTATTTCTCTTATATCTGATGCCCAGTTAACGGGGCAGGGGCATTTATATAATGTTT
>CAJQGR010000027.1 GCA_905477785.1 uncultured Hellea sp. | reverse complement strand
TATTTAGCTATTTAAAATCGAACTAGCTAATGAGCTAATACAGCTAATAAAAGAAGAGCAATGATATTTGTTATCTTTATCATCGGATTCACAGCTGGTCCCGCAGTATCTTTATAGGGGTCTCCTACAGTATCTCCTGTCACTGATGCTTTATGAGCATCAGAGCCTTTTCCGCCGTGATTGCCGTCTTCGATATATTTCTTGGCGTTATCCCAAGCACCGCCACCGGCAGTCATGGAGAGCGCAACAAATAAACCAGTAACAATAACACCCAGAAGCATTGCTCCTAAAGCTTCAACAGCCGCCGCATTGCCTGCCATCAGTTTTACAGCAAAAAATAGAACGATTGGCGCAAGGATTGGTAGCAATGAAGGCTTAATCATTTCTTTAATCGCAGCACCAGTTAGTAAGTCGACCGCTTTTGCATAATCTGGTCGCGAAGTACCTTTCATAATGCCTGGGTCAGCCTTAAATTGGCGTCTAACTTCTTCAACGATTGCACTAGCAGCGCGACCTACTGACTGCATAGCCCATGCACCAAATAGATATGGTAAAAGACCACCAATGAACAAGCCTACAATAACATATGGATTTGTTAAACTAAATTGCAATGTATCTAATCCATAGAAAAAGGAACCTTCTATTGCTTTGGATGCAAAATACTCAACATCTTTATAGTAAGCTGCGAATAATACTAAAGCTCCCAAACCAGCTGACGCAATCGCATAACCTTTGGTTACAGCTTTTGTTGTATTACCTACCGCATCTAAAGTATCAGTAGTGTTCCTGACCTCTGAGGGAAGCTCTGCCATTTCAGCAATACCGCCTGCATTATCAGTTACAGGTCCGAAAGCATCGAGAGCAACTATCATGCCGGCGACGCCCAGCATAGCAGTAACCGCTATTGCGATGCCGTAAAGATCAGCTAAAGCATATGTTCCAATTATACCAAAAACAATAATTAATACAGGCACTGCTGTAGCCTCCATAGATACTGCAAGACCTTGGATAACATTGGTGCCATGACCAGACTCTGATGCAGCTGCAACAGATTTTACTGGACGATAGTTAACTCCTGTATAGTACTCTGTAACTACAACAATAGCACCAGTTATTATTAAGCCAATTATTGAGCAAAAGAAAAGATCCATTCCAGAGAAGCTAGTACCTTCAATTTCTCCTAGACCGATTGTATGGCGTGTGACGATATATATAGCAGCTGCGGATAGGACACCAGTTGCTATCAGACCCTTGTACAAAGCCCCCATAACATTTGTAGAGTTTTTACCGAGTTTAACAAAATATGTACCGATAATTGATGTTACTATGCAAGAAGCTGCTATTGCCATTGGATATAGTTTTAATGTTTCAATACTTGCAAATAGTATTGAACCGAGAACCATGGTTGCAGCAATTGTCACAACATATGTTTCAAATAAGTCTGCGGCCATACCTGCGCAATCACCAACATTATCACCAACATTATCCGCTATAGTAGCTGGATTCCGTGGATCGTCTTCGGGAATTCCTGCTTCTACCTTACCCACTAAATCACCACCAACATCGGCTCCTTTAGTAAATATTCCTCCTCCTAATCTGGCGAATACTGAAATTAGTGAGGCGCCAAGTGAAAGAGAAACCAACCCATCAATTATGCCACGTGCATCTGCTTCCATAGGACCAGTTAGAACCATGTAGTATCCTGATAGTCCTAGCAGAGCTAATCCTGCAACAAGCATTCCTGTTATTGCGCCAGCTTTAAATGCTACATTAAGTCCTGAGCCTAAACTCTCTCGAGAAGCTTCAGTAGTACGAACATTCGCTTGAACGGATACAAGCATTCCAACATAGCCAGCTATACCTGATAAAACGGCACCTAAAACAAAACCAATAGGGGCTATTGCGTTTTGAAATAATAAATAAAGTAAAATTGTTACAGCAACACCAACTATTGCTATAGTTTTATACTGTTTGTTTAAGTATGCTTTCGCTCCTTCTTGAATTGCCCCCGCAATTTCATTCATTCGTTCATTACCGGTTGAAGCTTTCATTAAGCTTGCTCGAGTTATGATACCATAAATCACAGCGAGTAATCCCGCTGCTATGATAAGATTAAGAGTCATTTTTACTCTCTCCTAATAGTTAAGACCGTATTCAACGGTGCATATGTAATGAAGTTGGCCGGCTGTTTTAAACAAACAATCGCTTCCCCTCGCTAAAGTAAAGTTGGCCGAATACCTTTAATAGATAAACGCTTCCCCTCGCGGTTAATAAGTTCTCTTTAAGCAATTAAGAGTTATAATCAAGAGTCTTATTTTGATAGATTAGACTAAATGTTCAATAAAGTATAATGAGTGGTTGTTTAGCGCGTAAAGGCTATTATGCCTTTTTCAATTAAATCATGAGCTTTTTCTCTTGTTTCCCAACCTAGAATTTTAACCCATTTGTCAGGTTCCAAGTCTTTGTAATGTTCAAAAAAATGTGGAATTCTGTCCTGCATTAATTGAGGTAAATCAGTGTAATCTTGAATTAAATCATAGTACTTCGTTAATTTTTGGTGTGGTACAGCTATGATTTTTTCATCTATACCAGCTTCGTCTTCCATCATTAAAACTCCAATTGGCCTTGCTCTGATCACAGAGCCTGGCATTAAAGCCCTGTTACCAACCACAAGGACGTCAGTCGGGTCGCCATCGTCTGATAATGTATGTGGTATGAAGCCATAATTACATGGATACCGCATCGCAGTGTAAAGAAACCGATCAACAAACATTGCACCTGAGTCTTTATCCATCTCATACTTTATAGGTTCCCCTCCTAGGGGCACTTCAATTATTACATTAATGTCATTTGGAGGGTTTATCCCTGAGGATATATTATTTATATTCATTTAAACTTATCTTGCAGTTATTTGATCATTTGTGTTGCTTTAGCTTTTTTAGTATCAAATACAATATTTAAAATTCAGTTGTAGACATTAAAGCCCATACTCCAGATGCAATCATTATAAGCCCAATTAGAATATTAAAGACTCTTGCTGACCAAGTTTGTTTTAACCAATGTCTTATTTTGTCGGCACAATAAGCATACACACTCAACCCAATGAGTTCGGTGATAGTTACTGTTAGAAACATTATTAAAACTTGGCTTTTTAATGAGTAGGACGTATCAAAATAGTTTGGTAAGAGAAGTCCAAAATAAACCAGAGGCATTGGACTGGATAATTGTAATGCAAGGCCTTTAGAGTATAAATTTTTCTTACGAGGTGCATTATTAATTTTAGCATTCGTATCTGGTAGAGGACCAAAAATAGCTGATAATGCAAGGTATAATATTACCAAGAACCCTACGCCTTTTAAAATCATAAATGCATTAGGAAATTTTGTTGCTAGAATGGCAGCCCCAGTAGCAGCCATCAAAAGCCATACAACATTGGCACTGGCTATGCCAAATGCAGGAAGCATTGCTGACTTGAAACCAAATCTAAATGAAGAAGACATAACCAACATTACTGCTGGTCCGGGTGTCAAACCGCCAACACCAAATAAAGCAACCAAGGCCAGCCAAAGCTCTAAAGACATAGCTTTAGTTCACCATGGGAATTTGATTTTTTAGTGTTAAAGAATTGTCTGGCCAGTTTTTTTCCAATCAACCATAAATGCAGCTAATCCTTTATCTGTAAGAGCATGGCTTGATAAAGCCTTAATAACCTTTGGTGGTGCTGTCATAACATCTGCTCCGACAATTGCGCATTCTTTAACATGATTTGCGCTCCTTATTGAGGCGGCTAAAATTTCAGTTTCATAACCATAGTTATCGTAGATTGTTCTTATATCTTCAATTAGTTCCATACCATCAAGAGAGATGTCATCTAACCTACCAATAAATGGTGATATGTACGTGGCACCGCATTTAGCAGCAAGCAGCGCTTGATTTGGCGAAAAGCATAATGTCACATTTGTTGGTGTACCCTCTTTAGATAGTATATTACATGCTTTTAAGCCATCCATTGTTAGTGGAAGCTTAACGCAAACATTAGGTGCAATTTTTCTAAGATAACGCCCTTCCTCAATCATTTTTTCAGCTTCCAAAGCAACAACCTCGGCACTTACATGTCCATCTGTAATTTTACATATTTCTGATATAACCTGTTTAAAATCTCTTCCAGACTTAGCGATGATAGAGGGGTTAGTTGTCACTCCATCTACCAATCCTATATCGTTTAACTCTGCAATTGCATCAAGATCTGCACTATCAACAAAAAATTTCATTGTATTCTCCATTAGGGGGCGATTCTATTTTTATTTCTGCTAACATAGTTTATGGATATGCAAAATGCTCAAATTCTTTTTCCTGTGAATGTTCCTGGTGCATTCGATTATAGCGTTCCCTGTGATTTTAAAATTTCAATTGGAAATCTTGTCTATGCTCCAATCGGAAAACACATCAAATTAGGGGTAGTTGTGAGCTTAGGCAAAGCAGATCAGAGTAGAAAATTAAAAGAAGTAGTATCAATAAAGTCAGTAAAGCCAATAACCCTTGAGATGATTGATTTTATTTTTTGGACAGCAAGATATAACTGCGTTCCTGCGGGCCTTGTTTTAAAAATGGTTTTAGGAAACCTAAAGTTTCTTGTTACAAGTCCTACAGTAAACTATTTTACATTGAGCAAGAACCTCCCAACAAAATTAACGACTGCCAGGCTATCACTGATAAATAATGGAGGTCCTTTTCCAGCTAGAGCTAGCGAAATAGCCAAACGGGCGAATATCAGTCTTGGCGTTGTCAGAAATTTTATTAGATCTGGAGGATTAATTTCCGAAGCACATCAAGTTGACAGGCCCTTTGATGCACCAATAGTTAATTATGGTAAACTTAATTTAACAAATGACCAATCAATAGCTTCAGAACAATTAGTTTCACAGGTAAGAAAAAAAGCCTTTAACGTGAGTCTTCTTGATGGTGTCACCGGCAGTGGAAAAACGGAAGTTTATTTCGAGGCTGTAGCTGAGGCGATTAAAGAAAACGGACAAGCATTAATATTGGTACCTGAAATTTCTCTTACTCAAGCAGTAATCTCGCGTTTTAAGAAGCGTTTTGGAGTATTTCCGGCTACATGGCACTCACAAATGACTGTTGCCGCAAAACGCAGAGTATGGCGCGAAGTAAAAAATGGTCAAGCAAAGTTAGTTGTTGGTGCTAGGTCAGCCCTTTATTTGCCTTTTGAAAGTTTGAGACTGATTGTGGTTGATGAGGAGCACGATACATCTTACAAACAAGAAGATGGTGTAACTTATAATGCCAGAGATATGTCAGTCGTACGATCCAAAATATCAAATCATTCCGTTATTTTGGCCTCTGCTACACCCTCTCTTGAGACATTAGTCAATGCGAGATGTGGTAAGTATGCACACATTATACTTCCGGAAAGACCCGGTTCTGCTTTCTTGCCAAAAGTTGAATTGGTGGATTTAAAAAAATTTCCAACCAGAAAGGGTAAATTTATATCAGAACCACTAATCTTAGCGATTAAAAAAGTGCTTCAGAATAATGAACAGGCTATGCTTTATCTTAATAGAAGAGGGTATGCGCCTCTAATTTTATGTCAAAGTTGTGGAGAAAAATTAAAAAGTCCAGACACAGATAGCTGGTTAGTCGAGCATAGATCTACAAATCGTGCAGTTTGTCATTTTACAGGTTTTTCAATGCCTATTCCAAAAAGTTGCCTTAAATGCTGTGCTGAAGACTCTTTTACATCAATAGGACCAGGTGTTGAGAGAATTTTTGAAGAAGTTTCTATTTTGTTTCCTAATGCTAATGTTGAAATACTTTCTTCAGATACCTCAGGTAAACCAAAAGAATTAGCTTCAAGAATGTCACGAATGGAAAAAGGTGAGATCGATATATTGATTGGAACGCAAATGGTAGTCAAAGGTCATAATTTTCCTAATTTAACCTTTGTTGGTGTTATAGATGGAGACCTAAGCTTGTCAGGAGGAGATTTGAGAGCAGGTGAAAGAACTTTTCAAACCTTAGTTCAGGTATCTGGCAGGGCAGGTCGAACTAAAAAGTCTGGACATGCATTAATTCAAACCCATCAACCAGAACATGAAGCATTAGCAGCTTTGGAGTTAGGGGATAGAGATAGCTTTATAGAGGCTGAATTAAATTTGCGAGAAGCCTTGCTACTACCCCCTTTTGGTAAGCTCGCAGCAGTTATAATCTCTGGTATTGATGAGAAAAAAACTGATATTTTTGCGAAGAAATTTATTTCTGTTGCACCCAAGGTCAATGACTTGACCGTTTTGGGTCCAAGTGAACCACTTATGGGTCGTATCAGAGGGCGTTACCGTAGAAGAATATTGGTACAATCAGGGTTAGAATTTAATTTATCGAAATATATGCAGATATGGAAGGATAGAATTAAGACACATTCGAATCTCAAACTTCAGATTGATATTGACCCACAAAATTTCATGTGATTTTACAAATAATTGCACCATGCCAGATTGCCGCAGTCTATTGAGTCTTGGCTTTTAAAAATAGTCATGTTAAAGCGCGCACCAACTTAAAGAGTTTGATCGAAATTTTCTTCGAGCTCTGCTTTTTCTTCGAGCTATTATTTATCAATAGCTTTATAATCATAGGCTCTATATAGTGTCACAAATTGAAGTCATCACTGGGGAAGCATCTAAGCGCTACGCTCAAGCTTTGCTTGACCTCGCTTTTGATTCTAAGTCCTTGAAAAAAATAGAAAATGATGTTTCAATTCTAAAGTCTATATTAATAGAATCTAATGACTTACAGAAGGCTATTTCTAGCCCTGTTATTGATGTTGAAAAAAAAATAAAAGTTTTAACTTCAATTGCTAAAGCAGCAGGTTTAAGTAAATTATCAACTCAATTTATTGGCACTGTAACTAAGAATCGCCGTTCACATGATTTACTGAACATACTTTCTTTTTTTCAGGTAATGGTAGCTCAAAAAAAAGGTACACAGCTGGCTAAACTCACCAGTTCACAGCCATTGACTCCCGCGCAACTAAAAGAAATCAAATCAAATTTAAAGAAAACACTCGGTCGACAGGTCGATGTTGAAACAAGTGTCGATCCAGACTTGCTAGGTGGTTTCATCCTACGGGTTGGTTCTCGACTTTACGATAGTTCTCTCAAAACTAAACTTGAGGATCTCAAAATAGCCCTAAAAGAGGTATAGTCCATGGATATTCGTGCTGCGGAAATTTCCAATATTTTAAAAAAGCAAATTAAAGACTTTGGTAAAGAAGCCAAGGTTTCAGATGTTGGTCAAGTACTTTCAGTTGGTGACGGGATTGCTCGAATATACGGACTTGATAGTGTTGGTGCCGGTGAAATGGTTGAGTTTCCTGGAGGTATCAAAGGGATGGCGCTAAATCTCGAAAATGATAATGTTGGTGCTGTTATTTTTGGTGATGACAGGGGAATAAAAGAAGGAGATACAGTAAAGCGTCTTGGTGAAATTGTAGATGTTCCAGTAGGAAAAGGTTTACTTGGTAGGGTCGTAAATCCACTAGGAGAGCCTATTGATGGTAAAGGCCCTATTAAATCTTCAGAACGTAGACGAGTTGATGTTAAAGCTCCTGGAATTATGCCGCGACAAGGTGTTCATGAACCAGTACAAACAGGAATAAAGGCTATTGATGCATTAATTCCTGTTGGTCGTGGACAGCGCGAATTAATAATTGGTGATAGGCAGACAGGAAAAACAGCTGTCGCTGTAGATGCCATACTAAACCAAAAGGCAGCGTTTGATGAAGACCGTGAAAATGATAAACTATACTGTATATATGTGGTTATCGGTCAAAAGCGTTCTACCGTGGCACAACTTGTAAAAACTTTAGAAGAAAATGGCGCAATGGAATACTCCATCATTGTGGCTGCTACAGCATCGGAGCCAGCTCCACTTCAGTTTTTAGCTCCTTTTGCAGGATGTGCAATGGGTGAATACTTTAGAGATAATGGAATGCATGGATTAATAATTTATGACGATTTGTCCAAGCAAGCTGTTGCTTACAGGCAAATGTCACTGTTACTTAGACGCCCGCCTGGAAGAGAAGCTTATCCCGGAGATGTATTTTATTTACACTCACGTCTTTTAGAAAGAGCTGCTAAGTTGAATGCGGATAATGGAAGCGGTTCACTGACTGCTCTTCCTATAATTGAAACTCAAGGCAATGATGTGTCAGCTTTTATTCCCACTAACGTAATATCGATAACTGACGGCCAAATCTTTTTGGAAACAGATTTGTTCTTTCAAGGTATAAGGCCTGCTTTAAATGTTGGATTATCTGTATCCCGTGTAGGTTCTTCCGCTCAGATAAAAGCAATGAAGCAGGTAGCAGGACCTATAAAGGGTGAACTGGCCCAATATAGAGAAATGGCTGCTTTCGCTCAGTTCGGTTCAGATTTAGATGCCTCAACACAAGCTTTATTGTCCCGTGGTGAGCGCTTGACGGAGTTGCTAAAGCAGCCTCAATTCTCTCCACTTCAAGTTGAAGAGCAAGTTGCAGTTATTTATGCTGGTACTCGTGGCTACCTCGATGCGATACCTGTTAAGTCAGTTCAAAGTTATGAATCAAGCCTTCTTTCATATTTAAAAAGTGAACAAAAATCTTTACTTTCTGATATTGCTTCCCAAAAGAAACTTACAGACGATATAGAAGATCGACTGAAGTCAGCCCTTGATGCATTTGCAAAACAGTTTGAAGCTTAGTTAGGTAAGTATAATGGCGTCTTTAAAAGACCTCCAGAACAGGATCAAAAGTGTAAAAAATACACAAAAGATCACTAAGGCAATGCAAATGGTTGCCGCTGCAAAGCTACGAAAAGCTCAAGAGGCTGCGGAAAAATCACGTCCATATTCAGAAAGAATTTATGAGGTAATTAAGAATTTAGCCGCTTCTATGATAAACGTCGGAGATGCACCTAAATTACTAAAAGGTAATGGCAAATCGGATACTTTTCTTTTGGTAGTTGCAACTGCTGACAGAGGTTTGTGTGGTGGATTTAACACCAATATAGTAAGAAAAGCTAATCAGGAGATAATTGATTTAGAAAACCAAGGAAAAACAGTTAAGCTATATCTCATTGGTAAAAAAGGTTTTGACCAACTTAAAAGAAGTCATAACAATAAGATTGTTTACAATGTTTCACTCAAGGAAGAACGTAGTATCCACTCAGGAATATCGCAAAAGATAGGTAGTCAAATTACAAAAATGTTTGAAAATAATGAATTTGATGTGTGTAAAATTATATATTCTGAGTTTGAAAACGTCATGACGCAACATGCTATTTCAAAGACAATTATACCCGCATCTGTTGATTTAGACGAAGTCACACCATCGAAAACTTCTGATGCTAAACTTAATGGGGCAATATATTCTTATGAGCCTGATGAAATTGGAATTCTTAATGTATTACTCCCTAGAAATATTAATACTCAGATATTCACAGCACTATTAGAAAACCAAGCTGGCGAAATGGGTTCTAAAATGACTGCAATGGATAATGCCACTCGCAATGCAGGCGACATGATAGATAAATTAACACTAACATTTAACCGAACTCGACAAGCTCAAATTACTTCTGAGCTAATTGAGATTATTTCCGGCGCTGAAGCGCTTTAAATAGCTAGAGGAAAGCAACCATGGCTAAAGAAACAATAAAAAAGAAGGCTACGGCCAAAAAAACAACTACTAAGAGGGTAGTAAAAAAACCTTCGTTAAAGAAATCTAGTGTTCCTTTAAAACCAACAGGACGAATTAGTCAAATAATTGGCGCAGTTGTTGATGTTGAATTTGATGGTGATTTACCAACGATTTTAAATGCACTGGAAACAACAAATCAAGGGAATCGCCTTGTATTAGAGGTTGCTCAGCATCTAGGTCAAAATACTGTCAGGACTATAGCCATGGATGCTACCGAAGGATTAGTGAGAGGCCAAGATGTTACTGATTTGGGTGCTCCAATAACAGTACCTGTAGGACCAGAAACACTTGGACGTATAATGAATGTAATCGGAGAGCCTATTGATGAAAGAGGTCCTTTGAATACTAAGGCTATGGCCTCTATTCATAAAGAAGCCCCTTCATTTGTTGATCAAGCTACAGAGACTGAAGTCTTGGCTACAGGAATAAAAGTAATTGACCTTCTGTGCCCTTATTCAAAAGGTGGTAAAATAGGACTTTTCGGTGGAGCTGGAGTTGGAAAAACGGTCCTTATTATGGAATTGATTAATAACATAGCAAAACTTTTTGGAGGCTATTCGGTTTTTGCTGGGGTTGGAGAAAGAACTCGTGAAGGAAATGATCTTTATCATGAAATGATTGAGTCTAATGTTATAAATCTTGACGGGGAAAGTAGAGCTACTTTAGTTTATGGACAAATGAATGAGCCTCCGGGCGCACGTGCAAGAGTTGCTTTAACTGGTTTATCTCAAGCTGAGTATTTCCGCGATGAAGAAGGAAAAGATGTTCTTTTCTTTGTTGATAATATCTTTAGGTTTACTCAAGCAGGTTCTGAGGTATCAGCTTTACTAGGTCGTATTCCTTCTGCTGTGGGCTACCAGCCTACATTAGCAACAGAAATGGGCCAAATGCAGGAAAGAATTACATCTACGAATAAGGGTTCTATTACATCGGTTCAGGCTATTTATGTGCCTGCAGATGATTTAACCGATCCAGCTCCTGCAACTTCTTTTGCACATTTGGACGCTACAACTGTTTTGAATAGGGCGATATCAGAAAAGGGTATATATCCAGCAGTTGATCCACTTGATTCAACATCGCGTATTCTTGAGCCACGCACAGTTGGCGAAGAGCATTATGCTGTAGCGCGCCAAGTTCAAGAAATCCTCCAACGTTATAAATCATTACAAGATATTATTGCTATTCTGGGCATGGATGAATTGTCTGAAGAAGATAAGCTTACTGTTGCTAGAGCAAGAAAAGTTGAAAAGTTCCTGTCACAGCCATTTGATGTTGCTGAAATATTTACTGGATCTCCAGGAATTCAAGTTCCCCTTGAAGATACTGTTCGCTCCTTTAAAGGACTAGTTGACGGTGAATATGATAACTTGCCTGAGCAAGCTTTCTATATGGTTGGCGGTATAGAAGATGTCATTGAAAAAGCAGCTAAAATGGAAGCTCAAACTAAGTAAATAAGGTTTAATCTGATGGCTGAAACTCTAAATTTTTCGCTAGTATCACCTGAGTGTGAGCTCTTTAGTGGTGAAGTGATACATGTAGATGTTCCAGGAACTGAAGGTGATATGGGGATACACCCTAAGCATGCACCCTTAATGGCAGCCATTAGGACTGGTATTGTTAATGTATACAGATCTGATGAGAATATAAGTTTTTTTGTGCAAGGCGGTTTCGTAGATGTAACAACAGAGGAGTTAGTTATTTTAGCAGAAAAAGCCTGCTTTATCGATGATATTGACCATAAAGAAATCAAACAGGAAATTGAATCAGCTAAAAAGGCTTTGGTTTCTCTTGAGGGTGAAGCAGCATTATCCATGCAGCAGAACCTTGATGGTCTTCAAGATATTTTAGCTAATTAAACTTGTCTATTGGACAAGTCATTTCTGTTGCTTCTGATAAAAAGCATAATTTTTCTAAAATAGCAAAACAGGAAATAACTCTTTTAGCTAATTATGGAGTTAAAGGAGATGTGCATGCTGGTAAAAAAGTGCAACATTTATATGACAAAAAGAGGACACCAGATTTTCAAAACTTACGTCAGGTTCATTTAATTCAGTCCGAGTTATTTAGTGAGTTGAAAGAAAAAGGAATGGAAATTTTACCTGCACAAATGGGAGAAAATATAACGACTCTTGGCATAGATTTGTTGAGTCTTTCGAGCGATACTATTCTGCGCATAGGAAATGTTATGCTTAAGTTAACTGGTTTACGAAAACCATGTTTAAAATTAAATAAAATTCACCCTAATTTATTAAAATCTGTTATTGAAAAAAAAACTGATGGAACTTTGTATTATAAATCCGGAGTAATGGCTGTAGTCATTACTGGAGGCGTAATTCGTAAGGGAGATACTATAATCACTATTAAACCAGCGGGTAACTATAAATCACTAATGCCTCTTTAATTTATAAGGTAAAGTATATTTACGTTTCTGCGAACTTCATAAAGTCTTTAGTTATTCGCTTATAAATATTTCGTTTGAATGGTATAACTTTATATTCAATTTCTGATAGTTTTACCCATTTCCATTCAGAGAATTCTTGCTCCTTTTGAATTTTTAAATTAATTTCTTTATTTTCACCTTGAAATCTGAACGCAAACCATTTTTGTTTCTGGCCTGTCCATTGGTGGGTAACATTTTTTTTTTGATAATTAGAGGGTATTTCATAATATAGCCATTCATGTATTTCACCAATTTTTATGATTAAATTGTCAGAAATTCCTGTTTCTTCATAAATTTCCCTTTTAACAGCAAACTCTGGTGTTTCACCTTTATCAATACCGCCCTGCGGCATTTGCCAATCAAACAGACCTTTTTGGCCATATCTTTTTCCAAGCCAAATGAGGCCATCTTTATTAAATATAGCTGCTCCTACAGCCAGTCGATAGTTCCCTAATTTTTGAACATTTTCCATTAATTTAAATTTCCTATATTCATATTTTTTTCAATTATTTCATGATATTTTTTAAGAGATAAAACCTGAATTGCTTTATGAAGTTGAAAATCATCCGAAGTATTCCAATCGTCATTCGGATAAATTATTTCTTCATAGACTTCTTTAAAGTTTGTATCATCTTTGTTTGATAGAGAATTTGGTAAGTTATACTCCCTTAATCGCTTTTTTATTTCTCCCGTGTCAGGAGTTATAGCGACTAATACATCTGGCATAATACCTCTACTCTGAATGGATTTTCCAGAGGGAGTATAATATCGCTGGGTTGTTATTTTTAGAGCACCATTGTCCTCTGATAACGGTATAACAGACTGTACTGAGCCTTTTCCAAAACTTCGCCTTCCAACAATTACAGCTCTACCTCTATCTTGTAGAGCCCCAGCTACAATTTCTGCAGCAGAAGCAGATCCTGAATTTATCAGAATTACTATTGGCGTATCGGGGAATAGTTCTCCATGTTCAGCATGGTACCTTTGCGTATCTTGAAGTTTTTTCCCTTTTGCAGATAACACTTCACCGCCATTTAAGAACAAGCTTGAAACTTTAATAGATTGTTCAAGTAAACCTCCTCGATTACCACGTAGATCAATTATCAAGCCTGGTAGGTCTCCATTAAGACCCTGAGTTATCGAATTGAGCGCATCAATTAAATCTTCAGTTAACTCCGAGTTATTAAAAGTTTCGATATAAACATAACCATAACCTGATTCAATTCTGTGTCTTACTGCTCGACCGCGAACCACTTGCCTAATAACTGTAAGTTCAGTTTTCGTGTCATCTGGTTTTAATATTATCAATTTTATTGGATCTCCTGGATCCCCCCTCATTCCCTCTACTGCTTTTGCAAGTGTTTTGCCTTTAACAGGATTTCCTCCGACAGAGGTGATCATATCTCCTGTGCGAATTCCTGCCATATATGCTGGCCCATCCTTTATCGCATGGTTGACTTTAATAACTTCATTTTCGAGTGAAACTTCTATCCCCAGACCGCCATATTCTCTTTTCTCCCTTTTTTTTTGCTCAATAAAATCAGAAGCACTACTATACCCTGAGTGTGGGTCTAATGAATTTAAAGCGCTATTTAATGCTGACTGGATGAGCAATGCATCATCTATTTCATCTACATAATTCTCACGAATTTGATAAAATATATCAGCAAATAACTCCAGCTTTTTAAGTGTTTGGCTATTGTTACTTATTTGAGCTTTAGCAACTAAGTATGGGCACCATAGTGTAAAGAATATGGCCGCTAATATGATGGAGGTAATTTTAAGGATACTACTCTTAATTAATAAGTACATGACTTAAGTAGAACTATCGAGTTTATCAGCATATGTCTCGCTTTTAAGGATTTCAACAGAACGTTTTAATTGATAATCACTATCTATCTTAAATCCATTGGGTGGATAATCTATTGGCATTATTTCTTCAGATTCTGCTTGATGCTCTCCTGTTTCAATAGGTAAAGTGTTTGGTAAATCTGCCTCTTTTTTTCTTTCTTTCTTTTTTAAATCCTCAGGAAAATAACCGATTAATATATTTGGTGTTATCCCCTTTCCTTGTATAGATTTTCCCGATGGAGTATAATAGCGCTGTGTTGTTAGTTTAATTGCACCCTCTGCTCCGCCTTTTAGTGGTATTATAGATTGTACTGACCCTTTACCAAATGATTTCATACCTACTATTAGTCCACGCTTGCGGTCTTGAATTGCCCCTGCAACTATTTCTGAGGCAGATGCAGAGCCCTCATCAATCAAAATAATTATAGGTACTTCCTTTAGTAATTCACCTTTATCAGCATTATAGTTTCTATTATCGCTTTCTTTTCTGCCTTTAGTCGAAACTACTTTGCCTCCATCTAAAAAAGCTGAGCTTATTTTAATAGACTGATCTAATAATCCACCTGGGTTGCCACGAAGATCTAATATTAAACCTGGAACACTTCCAAACATTTCTTTTTCTAATGAGGATATAGCTTTACTAAGCTCTTGGTAAGCATTTTCATTAAATTGGGAAATACGTATATAGCCTATCCCTTCTTTTATGCTGTACGTTACCATTTTTCGTTTAATTATTTCACGCTTTAGATTGAACTGTATTCTCTCATCATTATTTCTGGCTATAGTTATGTTTACAAGCTCTCCTGGCTTTCCTCGCATTAAGTCTACAGCCTCTGAAAGTGATAGCCCAAATATGCTTTCATCATTTATTTCTATAATGAAGTCACCAGGCTTAATCCCAGCTTTTTTTGCTGGGGTATCATCGATAGGACTAATAACTTTTACAAAGCCCTCATCCAAAGTTACTTCCATACCTAGTCCACTGTATTCACCTGATGTAGAAATTAGTAAGTTTTTATATTCTTTGGGACTTATATAAGAAGAGTGTGGATCTAATGAGAGTAACATTCCATTGATGGCTTCACTTATTAATTCAGTGTTGTTTATATCTACGACATAATCATTATTTACTCGTGCTAAGACATCAGCAAATAAGTCAAGTTGTTCAAAAGCGTCTTTGTAAGTTTTCCCGTCGAATGCAATGGCTGTTTTATTTAAGCTTGATGAGGTGTATAAGAATACAGCAAATATCATTGCGAATACTGTGAATACATATTTCATTTTTTAACTCCAACTTTTAATTGTATAATAGACATAAAAAATGTAAAGCTCACTGAATTAATTACCGATACAAAGCTTTAAAGATTTAGTTGATTCAGGAAACTTTATTTTGTTTTTTTCTTTGTTTTAATTTGAGTTGAACCAAGGAGTGGGATTTATTGTTTCTCCATCTCGTCTAAATTCAATATATAAATTAGTTTTATTATTTGAGCTAAAAGGCATTACTCCCAAAGGCTCCCCGGTTTGAATAGTTTCACCTGTTTTTACAAAAACTTCTCCTATCCCTGTAAATACAACGAAGTAGCCTTCGCCTGCATTTATAATAACAATATTATCGTAGTTCTTAAATGCTCCTGAAAACTCTATTATCCCGTTTATTGGCGAGGTAACTTGAGATTTAGAACGTGCAGAATAAGTTAAACCTTTATTTTCTCCTCCATATTTTAATAAAAGGTTTCCGTTTACTGGTTTATTTAACTTACCTTTAAATAATAAGAAATTAGCGTCATTGTTTTTTAACGAATAAGCGCCTGCCTCTAATTTGGAAGGAATGTCCATTCTTCTAGGTTTTATTCTAGGCATTACATTGGCAGCTGATTTTTCTAGTGCCTCTATTAGTTCTCTCAATGAGTTTACTTGTAAAGCCAAATTTTCTACTTCTCGTATTGATTTTTCTTCTTCGTTTTCAACATTCACTTTGAGTTCTTTTTTATTGATTATTAATTGATCAATTTTTTTTTGACGCTTTTTTAATAATTTCTCATTGGATGTAAGTTTAAACTGAGTAGCAGTTACTTCATCCTGAATTTTTTTTAATTCAGATATATTAAAAACCAGTTTATTCGCTCTTTTCTCAAGCTCTTTTATTATTGCAGATGCCATAATTGCGGCTTGTGCTGACATAGCTGAATCTTTGGTCTGATTAATTGATAAAGGTGGTGGATTATTCTCTATTTTTTGCAAAGTTGATAGTAAGCGTATTAATGTTTTTTTATCACCATAAACTTTTTCTTTTAGCGTTTCTTCAGAAGCCAATAAATTAATTTTTTGCTGTTCCAAAGAAATACTTTCTAATTCGTAATTCTTTACTGTAGATGCTGTCTCAATTAACTGGATTTTAAGATTTTTTAGTTCGATAGAAATTTCTTTTTTTTCTTTTGAAAGAGCTTTGCTTTTAAGGCGTGCTTTTCTTTCAGCTTTAGTTATTTTTTCTAAATCATTAAGGTTTAACTCTTGTCCAGAACAAGGAGTGAGTGGGACTATAAGTATTAAAATTAAAATAAAAAATTTCATTTGAATTTACTTTTTACAATTTAATCGCGATGATAGGGAGTGGATGATAAAATTGACATTGCTCTATAAATTTGCTCAGCAGCCATAACTCTAACCATTTTATGTGGCCAAGTTTGTTGACCAAATGCCCATCTAATAATATCATTGGAAACATTGGACTGATCAAAACCATTAGCGCCTCCAATTACAAGTATTAATTTTCTAATATTATTATCTCGCCAATGTGAAAATTGTTTCGATATCTGCTTTGATGTTGGTTGTAGCCCTCTCTCATCTAAAATTATTAATTTTTCGTTTGATGAGTTGTAACGTGTAAGTATTTTTGTCTTTTCTGAGAGTGCTTTAACAGCACGCAAATTTATTTGTTCTTCAAAAACATCAAGGAAACCAACTGCACGGGATGTAGATTTTGCTCTTTTTATATAATCATCTATAAGCAAACGTTCGGGACCTGATCGAATTATACCATCAGCTCGAAGTATAATTTTCACTTAGGCTTCCATGTTCTCAGGGTCATATTGAATTTTTTCATTAAGATCTAATGGACTTGGTATAGACCAGATTTTTTCAATATTATAAAAAGCTCGAACTTCAGGTCTAAAGAGATGAATTATTACATCTCCCACGTCAATAAGCACCCAATCACATCCTTTAAGTCCCTCGATGCCTATATTTTTTTTTCCGATATTTTTTAGTGATTTAATTAAATAGTCACTTAACGCGCCAACATGCCTGTTAGACCTTCCAGATGCGACAATCATATAATCAGATATGGAGGACTTACCTCTAATATCAATTTCTATAATGTCCTGTGCAGAGTGTTCATTAAGTACATTAGTAATTAAATTAGCGAGATTGCGAGACTCTTTTGAGTCTTCGGGTGAGGGCATGCTCACGGTTTCTGATACAGTCAGTTTAAACTCCATAAATATTTGAACCTAATACATATCATAAGCTTAAAGAATTAGCTATCTCTTTGCGTATTGTCGAAGATGAATTTTTATTTAGTGGCGGTGTTATGAATGTCCACATTGGAGGAGAGTGATATTTAAGAATATGTGCTTTATGTTCTGGCAGTCTATGATTGCTCATAAAACGAGCAGTTGGAGAAAGTTGAGACTTCAAGCTGTACCCAGGCCTTGCAACAACAGCGATAGGTACCAAAGATATTATTTCCTTCCAACTCTTCCATTTAGTAAATTGGCTCAAATTATCTGCTCCTATTAAGAAAATAAATTTTGTATTTGGGTTTCTAACTTTTAGAGCTTTGATCATTTGTATAGAGTATTGAATGTTCATTTGTTTTTCGACGTGGCTAATTTCCATTCGCTTTTGAAGCCCTAAGGATTTTATGCTATTGGCACGTTCATCATATTTAGTTTGTTTATCTTTAAGAGGGTTCTGCTTGCTAGTTATCCACCATATTCTATCGAGTGCTAATTCACGAAGTCCACAAGCGGCAACATGCATATGCCCATCATGCGCCGGGTTAAAAGAACCACCAAAAAGTCCAATTGACAATTTACCCAGATTTCTCATTAATCCCGTATTTGACCATTTCCAGTAACTTGATATTTATATGTTGTAAGCTGCTTTGCCCCCACAGGACCACGAGCATGCAAACGACCTGTTGCAATTCCAATTTCAGCTCCAAACCCAAACTCCCCTCCATCAGCAAATTGGGTTGATGTATTATGCATACATATCGCACTATCTATACTTTTAAGAAAATATGCAGCACAGTTTTTATTTTCTGTAATAATTGCATCTGTGTGTCCGCTACCATAATGGTTAATATGCTGGATAGCTTCATCTATATTTTTTACAATCTTGATATTAAGAATTGGTGCTAAATGTTCTGTAAAATAATCATTTTCTTTAGCTATTGTGATATTAGGTAGGATTTTTTGAGATGCTTTATCACCAAGAATTTTGCAATTATTTCTCAAGAGTTGCTTTCCAATGCGCTTAAGAGCTTTGTTTGCAATTGATTTATCAACTAACATTGTTTCTGTAGCTCCACATACGCCTGTTCTACGAAGTTTTGCATTTAAAATTATCGCTTCAGCTTTATTTAGGTCGGCTTGAGAGTGAATATAAGAATGGCATATACCTTCAAGGTGCGCTAGTACCGGAACCCTTGCATCATTTTGCACACGTTCTATCAAGTTTTTACCACCACGAGGAATAATTAAATCAACCGTTTCATTTATACCGCCCAACAAAAGCCCGACTGCCGCTCTATCCGTCGTGTTTACCAGTTGGATGGTTTCTTTCGGTAGTCCAGCTTCTTCCAAACCTGTTATTAGGGCCATATGGATAGCTTTATTTGAATTTTGTCCTTCAGATCCCCCCCTCAAGATGCATGCATTTCCTGACTTAAGACACAGTGCACCCGCATCAGCGGTTACATTTGGACGGCTCTCATATATCATGCCAATCACACCAATTGGGACTCTAACTTTAGAGAACTTTAATCCATTAGGTTGCGTCCAACTTTCATCAACTGTACCAATAGGGTCAGGCAGAAGAGCTATGTTTTCAAGACTATTTGCGATAATATTAATTCTATCGGAATTAAGTCTGAGCCTATCTAAAAATGAGTCTGATATAGATTTATCTATTGCTCTAGAGATGTCTATTTCATTAGCCGCCAGTATTTGTTTTTCTCTTTTACGAATCTCTTCTGCCATTTTTTTTAAAGCATAATTTTTGGTGTTGTTGTTGGTGACCCGAAGCACAGAGTAGGACTTTCGAGCTAATCTACCTAACTCATGCATATACTCTGATAATTTGTTATCTACATTAAAATCAGTCATGTTAAACTACTACTAAATTATCTCTGTGAATTAATACGGGACCGTTATCGTAACCAAGTATATTTAATATATCTTCTGACTTAAAACCTATTATTTTTTCAGCTTCAGTTTTATCATACGATACGAGACCACGAGCAATTTCTAAGTTATTTTCATCTATTATAACTACCGCATCACCTTTATTAAAATCACCAGTTAAAGAAATTGCACCAGCAGGTAAAAGACTTTTATTTGTCTTTAATGCTTTAACAGCTCCCGCGTCTATTACAATTGATCCACTTGGTTTCAAAGTTCCACTAATCCATTGACTTCGAGCACTTTTAGGGTTGCTCTCGGCACTGAACCAGGATGCGCGCTCGCCTAAAGACAACCTTTGCAGAGGTTTATTTTTTCTACCGTCCATTATGCACACTTTGCAACCAGCTTGAGTTGCTATACGAGCAGCTATTAGCTTTGTTGCCATACCACCAGAACCAAGATTTGTATGCGTGTTAACACCAGTGCCCATTCCCATAATTTCATCTGTTAAATTTTCTACTTGAGGTACATGTTGCGCATTTTTATTAATTCTAGGATCTGAAGTATAAAGACCATCAATATCTGTGAGAAGAATGAGTGTATCAGAACCAATCATTTGAGCTGTTCGTGCTGCAAGCCTATCGTTATCGCCATAACGTATTTCATCGGTAGCAACGGTGTCATTCTCATTTATTATAGGTACAGCACCCAGAAGAAGTAGGGTATCTAGTGTGGACCGCGCATTTAACCAGCGACGTCTATCTTCGGTGTCATTGAGTGTTAATAGGGCCTGAGCAGTAGTAATCCCAAATTTACTCAATGCTTTTTCATATGCGAGAGTTAATAAAGATTGTCCTGCTGCAGCGCATGCTTGTTTTTCTGAAAGCGCCAGTTTTCTATTTTGTAGACCCAATCTTGACCGTCCTAATGCTATTGCACCAGATGAGACTATGGCAACATCTTTTCCAGAGACTTTGAGTTCAGATATTTCTTTGCATAAACTACTAAGCCATTTCTCTCTTAGAATTCCTTTCTCTGAATTAACAAGAATAGCTGAGCCTATTTTTATAACTATACGATTAGACTTTTCTAAGGTTGCCATGCGACTGTCTCTTTGTATTCTCTGGATGTTTTTTTTTCTTTGTTAATTTTTGCTTTTAGTTCAGACTCCCTACGTTTTTTAACGTGTTTAAATGCTTCAAATAGAATAGGTTTTAAACCTTGGTTTGCCACTGAAGAAACAATCATTACATTAGCATTATATTTTTTTTCAAATTTATCTTTTATATCACTTGCTTGCTGATGGTTAATTGCGTCGCATTTAGTAAGCGCTATAATTTCTGGTTTTTTTTCTATTCCAGCGTTATAATTTTTTAGTTCTTTGCGGATTACCTCATAATTTTTTAAAGGGTTTTCACTGCAAGCATCAACTAAATGTAAGACTGTTGAACATCTTTCTACATGACCAAGAAAACGATGACCTAACCCTGCACCTTCACTTGCGCCTTCAATAAGCCCTGGTAAATCAGCTATAATAAATCTTTCTGATGCCCCTAGTTTAACAACTCCTAAATGCGGGTATAATGTTGTGAAGGGGTAATCAGCTGTTTTTGGTGTTGCTGCTGTAACAGTAGACAGAAAAGTTGATTTACCAGCATTTGGTAACCCTACTAGTCCAACATCCGCTAGAAGTTTTAACCTTAACCAAATCCAACGTTCTTCTCCATCCTCTCCAGGATTGGCTTTGCGAGGAGCTTGATTAATAGCTGACTTAAATCTAGCATTCCCCCAACCTCCATTACCTCCTTTTGCCAATAAAGCACGCTGACCATCTTCTGTAAGATCTACAAGTATTTCTCCGTTTTCAGAGTCAACAATTTGCGTTCCAATTGGTACTTTTAGTTCAACATTCTCCCCAGCTGATCCTGCTCTATCTCGACCCATTCCATGTGTTCCGGTATCTGCTTTGAAGTGTTGTTTATATCTGTAATCGATAAGGGTATTTAGACTTGCGTGAGCAGTAACCCAAACATCGCCACCTTTTCCACCATCTCCACCGTTGGGCCCACCAAAAGCAATATACCGCTCACGCCTAAATGAAACACAACCAGCCCCACCATTTCCAGACTTAATAAATATTTTTGCTTGGTCTAAGAATTTCATTTTTTTACTGTTTATTTAATAATTTTTAGTTATTTTAATATCTGCATGCTATATCTGTAGCTTATATAATACTACTATTTTAACACTTCCTCAAGAATTGGCATTAATTAAGGTACCTATTTCTTTTTATAAGAGTTATTAATACATTTTTCGGATTTCAAACTTGAATAAATTAATATTGACTCTATCTGAAAAGTTTCAATTTTGTTATATATACCTCTGAAGACTGCATAAAAAAAGGAAACCAAGGTACTGGTTTCCTATTATTTTAATAACACATATTAAGTAAGAAAATATTATTCAGCAGCTTTAGTCATCTCATCAACAGAAACAAAAGTCCTTTGGTTTCGTTTGGTTGTAAATTCTACGCGTCCTCCTTTGAGTGCATATAATGTGTGGTCTTTTCCCATTCCAACGTTTGTACCTGGGTAAAACTTTGTACCGCGTTGGCGAATAATTATATTTCCAGGTATCACCGATTGTCCACCAGACTTTTTTACACCAAGTCTTCGGCCTGCACTATCCCGTCCATTATTTGACGAACCACCAGCTTTTTTATGTGCCATATGCCTTCTCCTACTTAGAGTTTAAGCTGTAATAGACGTGATTTTCACGACTGTTTCATTTTGACGGTGCCCGCGCTTACGGCGATAGGTTTGACGTCGCTTCTTTTTAAAAACTAAAACCTTATCTGCTTTGCGTTGTTCAATAACCTCAGCCTCTACTAGAGCGCCTTTAACAATAGGCTCTCCTACCTTAACTGCACCAGAGTTACTTGTAATTAGAACTTGGTCAAAAGAGACCTTTTTACCAGTTTCAGCTTCTAGTTTCTCAACGATAATTATATCGTCTTTAGTAACTTTATACTGCTTACCGCCTGTTTTTATGACTGCAAACATTTATTAATCCTTTTACTGAGAAGAAGTATCTGACTAATACGCCTTCCTTTATATAAAAATTGATTGTTTAGTCATGCGACTCTCCAACCAAAGCGTGCTCTATATACAGCCGCTTGAGCCAGTGTCAACGTGGTTTGTATCAAATAAAGTAAACAAAAAGTTATGTTTTTTTAATTAGTATCATGTTGATATAAAAATATTAACTTAATAATAAACCTATAATTAAAACAACAATGTATCAGATCAGGTGATCGTCACTTACTTTTTTTACTCCTAAAGGGTTTAAAAAAAGATTTTTCGGCTTGAGCTAGCATTTCGGTGTCTCCACGGCTATCGCCATAAGCCTCAGTTATAATATATTTATAGTTCTGTAGTTCTGAATTTATTCTATTTATTTTACCCTGACCCCAAACATTTTCACCTTTTATTTTACCAGTGTACTTTATTTCATTTTGTTCTAGTTCAGTGGCGTAAACATATATTATACCTTGACTGGCAGCCCAGACTTTCAAATAAATAGATAAAGATGCGCTACATAGTATAATTTTTTCATCACCATTTTTTTTACTATTTATGTATTTTTGAGCATCTTTTCTAATGTATTTAGGAATAATTTCTTCGGCAAACTTTTTTGCATTATCGTTAAGTATGTTTATAGGCGTGTTTTTGAAAAACTTCATAACTACTTTAGCTTTTATCTGGTTACGATCTATAATTTTAAGAAGATAAAGTAAAAAACTAGGAAATAAGGTCACCATATTGATCACCCACTTAATTAACCCCGAATGATAAAATAGAAATAATCTAAAAGTATCTTTAGTTGTTATGGTTCCATCAAAATCAAAAACAATTATTTTATTTTGTATATTGCTTTTCATAAATCTCTTTCATATTTTTTTATATAATTGATTGCTAAAGAGTAAAAATAAAATGATACTTTATTTTTACTTCCTGCACTTATAAAAAAAATATAATTTAGTTTTAACATTTAGGCGGGGCAAGCTTTTTATTGTTTTAATGTAAATCAAATAATTAATTACTAGTACTTGCATTTAAAATGAACTCAACGCATATCGCGATTACTTTTTTATAAAAACAACATAAACGGAGCATAAGTTGGCACGTCAATTCTGTTACCACATGCAAGGCCTTACAAAGAAGTTTGGCAACAAAACAATTCTTGATAATGTTCACCTATCTTTTTATCCAGATGCCAAAATTGGATTAATCGGCGTTAATGGTGCTGGTAAGTCTACATTAATGAAAGTAATGGCAGGAAATGATACTGAAGTAACAGGAGAACACTGGGCTGCTGAAGGCACAAGGGTAGGCTACCTTCCTCAAGAACCTCGTTTAAATCACGACAAAGATGTTTGGGGAAATATTATCGAAGGATGTCAGGATAAACAAATATTTGACAGATATAATGAAGTTGCCATGAAGATGGCTGAAGATTACTCAGACGAAATAATGGATGAAATGACTAAACTTCAAGATGAAGTTGATGGTCGAGATGCTTGGGATATCGACTCAAAAATTGAAATGGCTATGCAGGCATTACGTTGCCCGCCAAAAGAAAGTCCGGTGAATAACCTTTCCGGCGGTGAAGCAAGAAGAGTTGCATTATGTAGGCTTTTATTATCAAAGCCCGATTTATTACTACTTGATGAACCTACTAACCATTTAGATGCAGAGACAGTAAATTGGTTAGAAAATTACTTAGTAAAGTATTCTGGAGCTATAATACTCATTACTCACGACCGTTACTTTCTTGATAATATTACCAACTGGACGTTAGAAATTGATAGGGGAAAAGCTTATCCACATGAAGGTAACTATTCATCATGGCTAGCTGCTAAAGCCAAAAGAATGGACCAAGAGGGTAGAGAAAACGATTCGAAGACAAAAGCATTAAAGCGTGAATTGGAATGGGTACGTTCTAATCCCAAAGCACGTCAAAGTAAATCAAAAGCTAGGTTATCAGCTTATGAAAAATTGAGAGATGAGGCTGATAATGAAGTAGTTAGCCATGCTGATATTCGAATACCTATGGGTGAAAGGCTAGGAAATATTGTTGTTGAAGCCAATAGTATCAAAAAAGGCTTCGGGGATAAATTATTGATAAAGGACCTTTCATTTAAACTCCCAAGAGGTGGAATCGTTGGAGTTATAGGTCCGAATGGTGCAGGTAAAACAACCTTATTTAAAATGATTACAGGTGAAGAAAAGCCTGATAGTGGTACCTTTAAAGTTGGACAAACGGTTGAGCTAGGTTACGTGGACCAAAATCGAGATGCTCTAGATAATAATAAAAATGTATGGGAAGCAGTATCTGAGGGGTTAGATATTTTAAAACTTGGTAAAAGAGAAGTGCCCTCTAGGGCATACCTTGGAGCCTTTAACTTTAAGGGAACAGATCAGCAAAAAAATGTTGGTCAGCTTTCAGGCGGAGAAAGAAACCGCGTGAATCTTGCTAAAATGTTGACCAGACCAGCAAACCTTTTACTCTTGGATGAACCTACTAATGATTTAGATAGAGAGACTTTAGCCTCCCTGGAGGTTGCATTAGAAAAATTTCCAGGTTGTGCCGTTGTAATTTCACATGACAGATTTTTTCTTGACCGCGTTGCAACGCATATACTTGCTTATGAGGGCGATAGCCATGTGGAATGGTTTGAGGGTAACTTTGCAGATTATATTGAAGATAAGAAAAGAAGACTTGGTCCGGACGCAGATATGCCTAAAAAACTTAAATTTGTTAAGTTTGATAGATAGTAACGCTTAATATTTTATTTATTTTTATTTCTGCGCTTGATGGAATTACTGCATTAGGGCAAAATTAGACTATGAATATTTGGCAAAAAATATTTTATGCGGGGGCTAAACTTTTTGGGCCTCAGGTTGTAAGTCATCGTGACGGCTGTCCTGACAGTATAGATGAGGCTAGTGTGGTAGCCGCATTAGTGGCTCTTGGCGCTAAGATGGCAAAAGCTGATGGCTCTGTTAGTAAGAGTGAAGTTGATGCTTTTAAAAAAGTTTTTCAAGCAAGTCCTGAAAATGAAGAAACAATAGCGCGCTTTTTTAATTTAGCCCGTCAATCAACATTAGGTTATGAAAAATATGCTAAAATAATTTATAAACGATTTAGGTTTAATCCATCAATTCTTGAAGGCGTACTTGATGGTTTGTTTCATATTGCTATGGCTGATGGTATGGTTATGAGTTCTGAAATATCTTTTTTAGAGCGTGTTGCTAGTGAGTTTGGTTTATCAGATAGTGACTTTAGCCGCATAAAGGCAACTCATTTGGGAAGGGCAGCGGATGATCCCTATTTAATTTTAGGTATTGATGAGTCTATATCAGATTTGGAACTAAAAAGTGCATACAGGCGCATGGCATCAGCTTGCCACCCTGATACAATGATGGCTCGTGGACTACCTATTGAATTGGTTGGCTTAGCAAACCATAAAATGGCAATGGTCAATAAAGCATATTCAGAAATTCTTTCTCAGCGGAGTGACGATTAATTAATTTAATGTATTCTTTTATTCTTTCTATTGACCTTTGAGTGTAGCATAACAAAGTAATAAGCATGGAATTTATTAAAAACATAATGAGTCAAAATACTATTCTCTCACGTGTAGTAAAAAATATTTTATTTATTTTGGCATTAATAGTAAGCGTTTCTTTAACTATTTTTCTAGCTTCTTTTGTTTTCTTTGCATTGGTATGCTTGTTATTGATTGGATTAATAATTTTTAGTTATTTCTGGTTACGCTCAAAATTATCAGAAAGCTATTTTCCCCTTTTTAGATTTAATAAATCATCTCAGAGAAAAACAAATGTAAAAACAGAAAAAACCAAAAAAACTGAGGATTTAAATGCTTCAGTAGGCCCAATAATTGATGCTCATAATACGCCTGATGGGTGGTCAGTTGAAGATTAGTTCTGACCAATTAATGCTCCTTGTTATGCAATCACATGCGAAGCGTTGATTTTTTAATTATATTATCGTGTTGCCTTTGCTGGGGAGGAAATTTCGTCATTAGTGCATGGGCTTTATCAACTGCACCAATTCCTCCTTTTTTTCTCGCATTTATTAGAAGTTGTTTCGCTATATCAATAATGTTTCCCTTTTTATTAAGACCTTTTCCTTTGCGCTGGAAAAGGCTTTTTTTAGTTTGTTTGTTTGTTGGGCCAGTTCATTTGGGCTTTTTATATACTGGCTTGCAAACTGCACCAGCTTCTGGTGGCTCAATAGTATCACATATGCTAATTCCTTTTGCTGCAATTCTTTCAGTTATGTTTTTAAATGAGAGGATTGGACGCGTAAGGTTGTTCGCTATTTTAGGGGCGTTAACTGGAACTATTGTAATGATTTATGAGCCTAATGCTCTAAAGTTTGATATTGGGTTAATTTGGATAATATGCGCTTATTTATCCTTAGCGGTAGGTTCAGTTTTAATGAAAGGGGTTGGGCAGGTAGAATGGCAACAATATGTTGCATGGATGGCAGTTTTAGTATTCGTGTTTTCTGGACTTACATCAGTGATTTTCGAGGATGGTCAATTCTATGCATACGAAGTTGCGAAATGGAAATTACTCATTGCAGGTAGTTATGCAGCAGTTTTTGTTTCAGTATTTGCGCATGGGCAATATTTTGGTTTAATAAAAAAGTATGATGTATCAATGGTAGTGCCCCTTACACTGCTTCAAACTCTATTTGCATGCATTTTAGGCGTTATATTTTTGGAGGAAATTATATATTTGCGCTACTATTTAGGTGCTTTTCTAATTTTACCTTGTGTCTATGTTATTGCTAAGAGAAGCCCTAATTAAGTTTATGGAAGAAAAAATGGATGATTTAAGAATAATTCAATCTCATAGCCCTAACTTCGATAACAGGACTTTGCCTATATCATTGTTAATACTTCACTATACAGGTATGAAAACTGCCAAGGAAGCGCTGGATAAACTTTGTAGTGTGAAATCTAAAGTAAGTTCTCATTATTTAGTATTCGAAAATGGTGAAATTCATCATTTGGTACCTGATCATAAGCGTGCGTGGCATGCTGGCGTTTCGAGTTGGCGGGGGGAGAAGAATATAAACTCTTGCTCTATAGGTATTGAAATTGTAAATTGTGGTCATAATTATTTGAATTTGGATGGTGAGTTACCTCGATATCCAAAAAAACAGATGAATGCAGTAATTGCTTTATCAAAAAAAATAATTGACCAACACGGACAGCTGGAATTTCTTGGTCATAGTGATATCGCTCCTTCAAGAAAGAAGGATCCTGGCGAGCACTTCCCTTGGCAGTATATGGCATCGCAGGGCATAGGAAAATGGCCCATTGTAAAGACAAATGACCGTAGAGTTTTATTTGAATTAAATGATAGAGATAGGGGTATATCTATTGTTCAGCAAGGTTTAGCTAAGTTGGGTTATTCTGCATATATCACTGGAGTTATGGATCAGAACACAGTTGATATCATTTTAGCCGTTCAAAGAAGATACCGCCAAGATCAAGTGGACGGAATTTTAGATATTATGACAATGGAGATTATAAAAAGTCTACTAGAAATCTAATTTTTCTATCTTCCTGCTCTTATTAGCCTTCCAGGTCTTGCATTGGTTAGTTTATCATTAATAATAACTTTTTGACCTTTAACGATTGTGTATTTATATCCTTTGACGCTTTGGAGAAGTCTTTGACTTCCTGTAGGTAAATCTGCGACCATCTTTGGCATACCAAGAGCCAAATTTTTGTAATCAATAACATTCAGGTCAGCCCGTTTTCCGATCTCGATAACTCCTCTGTCATCAAGGTTTAGATAATTTGCGATCTTTGAAGTTAGCATCATAATGGCTTTAGACAGATCAATTCCTTGAAGTCCATTAGCAATTCTATCTCTAGTCCAGTGTGATAATAAGTAAGTTGAAAAGCTTGCATCACATATAGTTCCTACATGTGCACCGCTATCCGACAATCCCATAAGTGATTTTGGATGCCTCATCATTTTTAATACATTACTATAGTTCATTTCATAATAGTTATAGACTGGATAATAAATTAAAGCTTTGCCGTTGTTTTCCAATAGCATATTATATACTTGCTCCCATACGCTCAAATTGTTTTTTCTTGCTAATGACGCAATTGAGTTTTTAGGTTGTTGTTCGTAATCAACATAGCCTTCATAATTTAATTTAAATTGTTTCTCTGCTATCTGTTCAAAATTTTCTATTATTAAGTCAATCATTGGAGGTACAGAGCTATTTTTACCTGAAAGCTTTTGAGGTGTTTCTGCTAATAGTTTATCTCTAAAGTCAGTTTTACGTAAAATAGCAACCCTTTCGGATAAAGTTTTATCGCTTATCGCAATATAACTTGGAAACGCCATTAATGGATGAAATGTGCAATCTAGGCCAGCAAAGGAGCCAATCGCTCTTGGTGCTACTTGAAAATAAATATCCGAACCATTTTTATTCATTTCTTCAGTACGTTTTATTATATGCCTCCAGTCATCAGGGGCAAAATCCCTTTCCATCAATGATATTGATCCTTTGTGATTGGGTGCAGCCATAAAAAAATCTTTCATTAGGTCAAATTCTTTATCAAAATTATCCTCTGGCCTTAACATGTCGAAGTCATTCACGGCTTGTAGCACCCCATGCTTTAATCCTCTAAATGCAGATGCAATTCCAATTAGTTCGCTTTTTCCAGCTTCCGAACCAGGCGTCCATTCACCTTTAGAGCTTTTGTGAAAATCACTACGGCCAATTGAAAAACCGATAGCCCCTGCTTCAAGCGCATCTCTTGTTAGCTGTTTCATTTGAGATATATCAATCTTTGTTGCGGGTTCGTTAGAGACTGCTCTTTCACCCATGACATAAACTCGTAATGGATCATGTGGCACCATAACTGCAAAATCAATGGTATGTGGCAAGGCATCTATAGCATTCATGTATTCAGGAAATGTTTCCCATTCCCAAGTTATGCCTTCATGAAGAGCAGTTCCCGGAATATCTTCAACTCCTTCCATTAAGTTTATGAGTTTAGATCTATCACTTTCTCTGCAGGGGGCAAAACCTACCCCACAGTTACCTAAAATAGCAGTTGTTACTCCATGGTTTACTGACGGTTTAAGCTCTTCGTCCCATGAAATTTGACCATCATAATGCGTATGTAGGTCTATAAATCCAGGAGTAATTATGTAGTTATTAGCAATTATTTTTTCTTTGGAATCTAACTTACATTCACCGACTTCAATAATAATACCATCTTGGATGGCGATATCCGCTTTGAATGGTTTATTTCCTTTTCCATCAAAAATTAACCCACCAATTATTTTAAGATCATACATAACTATCTTTCCATCTGAAAAAACCTACTAATATTAACCCTGCAATTATGTGCCAAATTCCCCATAAACCTGCTACTATACCTGCACCCCCTATTCCATCAAGTTGTGTTAGTAAAATTACTATTCCTAGCCCTGAGTTCTGTATACCTATTTCAAAAGTAAGTGAGCGAGCAGAGGCTTTACTCGCATTTATTGTCAAACCAGAAATATAACCAAGCAAAAATGCGAGTGTATTGTGAACAATAATTAAAACTATTATGCTAATGCCAATTTGTAAAAAAACTTCAAAGTATTCGATAAATGCGAACACTATAATTAGTAGCAAGCAAATAGCAGAAATAAGCGATACGGAATTATAGATTTTCTTTGCAAACTTCGGAAATAAATAAAGTAGACTTACACCTATAAGTAGAGGTAGCGCTAATATTAAGAATGTATTGAATAAAAAGTTTAATTTATCAAAAGTTATTTCTGATAGCAGGTTTTGTGTGGGGCTATAAAGCCCGCACCAAAAAATAATAGATAGAGGTGTTATAAAGGCTGCGGCTAAACTACTTGTCGCAGTTAAGGAAATGGATAAAGCGGTATTAGCTCTTCCAAACATTGATAATAAATTTGACACGTTACCGCCGGGACAGCAGGAAATTAAAATCATCCCAAGTGCTACACTAGGATGTGGGTTTGTGAGATAGCATAAGATAACTGTCAAAGCGGGTAAAAAAATAATTTGGGATATTACTCCAGTAAAGTATACTTTTGGATTTTCTTTAAAAAAGCGAAAGTGCTCCAATTTTAAACTTAGCGCCACCGCAAACATCATCACTGCTAGTGACACGGAAAGTGCTATTTCAGAACTGCTGCTAAGCTCAAATCTAATTTCATCGATGTTGGATATATTCATTTAATACACATTTTTTTTGAATACTCCATCCACAAATGTCCCATGAATTATGATATTTGGCCATTCCTCTGGTTCTGTTGTTAGTGGATTCTTATCTAAGATGGTGAAATCTGCTTTCTTACCTACTTCAATTGATCCGATCTCTTTGTCTAGACCTAAAGACCAAGCCGCCTCTATTGTAATTGCTTTTAGAGCCTGTATTGGAGTAATTCTTTCTTTTGGATTGCTTATATTGCCTTGTCTTGTTTTCCTAGTTATGTGGGCGCTAGCCGCAACCAGTGGTTGTGGAGGTGCTAGCGGCGCATCTGAGTGTAATGTCGTGTGAATACCAGCACTAAATGCGGAGGCAAGAGGTGTGATATATTGTGTTTTATTGCCTATAGCATCCTTATAATCATCTCCCATATATTTTACATAATGGGAAGCTACTGATAGGCCTACCCCTAATCTTGCTGCTTTGGATATCTGTTCTGGTAAAAATAGACCTCCATGCTCTATTATGAAACGCTGACCTAGTTTTCCTTCTTTTTGTTTTTCGAATGCCTCGAGAGTAACATCTTGAGCTGCGTCTCCATTAGAATGGATATGAATATCAATACCTTCATCCCAGTATTCTTTAATCGTTCTAGTTAATATATTTGGATCAGTAACTAGTAATCCTGTTTTTCCTTTGCTTTGACCTCCTATGTAACCAGGTTCCAGCATCTTCATTGTTTGAGAATAAAATGCTGCATCAGTAAATAGTTTCACTTGTTTTAAAACTTTAGCACTTCTGGTTTTTTCTTTGCTAAGTTTGACTATTTTTTTTATTTTGTTCTGGCCAAATTCTTTTTCAAATGCTCTATGTTCAGGTATTTGAAAAAGGCGGTAATGATCTTCTTTTGTGTAAAAATTACTTGTAAAAATATCTTCTATTTGAGTTCCAAAAATACCATACCCCATTTCTGCGACTGAGGTTACTCCTGACCTTGATAGAATGCTTTCATAGCCCTCCCATCCTTTTTTAATATGGGACGAAGACATTAGTTCTGGAGCTAATGTTTTAAATAAATATAAAGCTGCATCTTCATAAACTCTTCCATTTAGTTCTCCCTTTTCATTCAAGCCTATGCCATCGAATTGATTTGCGAGTTTTTTTGAGAGATCTGATTTTTTAATAGCGGCAGAATTTAGATAAAAGTCATGGCCAGAATAGTGCCAAATAAATATAGGTCGAGATTTTGAAATTTTATCTAAGTCATCTCGTGAGAGTTCGCCCTGAACTAGATTATGATAGCCATATAATATGAGGGGGCCATCTTGTGAATTTTTTTCTAATTCAGTGATTCTTTTTAGTAAATCGTGCTTATTTGAGATACCCTTAACTATTCCAGATGGGGTTTCCATTTCCCAAGGCGGGATAAAGTCTAGACCATACATCATAGCACCTAGGGTCATATGAACATGTGGATCTATAAGACCGGGTATAATCACTTTATTTCTAAAATTATTATTTATTTCGGCGTTTTGAAATCTGTCTTTAAGGTTGTAAAAGGTATCAATTGCAATAATTTTTCCATATTCACTTACAGCGACTGCTTCGGCTTCAGTCATTGCTTGATCAACTGTTAAGATTTTATGTGCTGGATATATAGTGATATTTTCTTTTTTGGGGTAAGTAATTTCACCAAATCCAAATAAACCTAATATCAAAATAGAGCTCAAAATTTTAAGCATTTTTTTACCTCTTTTCTTCTTAGTCTATCTTGACTTATGAGTTAAAACCAAGCTTTATTATTTTTGTCGTAGGGTTGGGTGATCGCGAGTATTAATTATTCGAGGAAAGTCCGGGCTCCAATAAAGCAGGATGCCGGGTAACGCCCGGCAAATTGATACACATGTGTCAGTTTAGGGATAGTGCCACAGAAAGAAAACTACCTAGGCAAGCCTAGGAAAAGCTGAAAGGGTGCGGTAAGAGCGCACCGCGTTGAAGGTAACTTTAGCGGCATGGTAAACCCCATCTGGAGCAAGACCAAATAGGAACAGCATGTGATGTGCTTTATCATCGCTGTTCGGGTGTGTCGCTTGAAAGTATTAGTAATAATGCTTCTAGAGGAATGATCATCACTGCATTAGCAGATACAGAACCCGGCTTATAGGCCCTACGACACTTAGACTTTCCTTCTTTTTTATTACGCAACAATTATTAATAATTTCTGTTATTCAATCAGTATAAAATTACTAATTTTTTATTAATTTGGCATTGTATCCCATACAATCCCATGTTATCCCATTATTAAATTTATTTAATTCATTAGTTTGTAGTGGGTATTTTCATGTTCTTGTCAACAGTAACAAACAATTTAGACGCAAAGGGCCGTGTCTCTGTGCCGGCTGATTTTCGATCTACAATATCTAATGATAGCAAGAGATCGCCTTTTGATGGCATTGTTATTTGGCCTAGTCTGGATGGTAACTTCTTGGAGGGCGGCGGTATATCCCTAATGGAGGACTTCCAAGCTTCTTTGGACCTTAAAGAGCACTACGATCCAGAACGTTCAGCGTTACAATATGCAATATTTGCTTCATCGCGGCAGCTTGCATTTGATGGTGGCGGGCGTGTGTCTTTACCTAAGGATATGCATGAATTTGCGAACCTCAATGGTAAGGTAACTTTTGTGGGCCTAGGTAGAAGGTTTGAAATTTGGAATCCTAAATTATTTGAAGAGAGAAGGGAGTCTATTTTGACTCTTGCAAGGGAAAGTCGTCATATTCTAAAAACCAGTAATTCTGGAGATGTTAGATGAAGCATTATCCAGTTATGTTGCCTGAAGTAATCGCAGCAATGGATTTGAAAGATAGAGGGCTATATATTGACTCTACATTTGGCAACGGTGGGTATAGCGAGGCTTTTTTAAGCTCAAAAAGGTGCAATGTAATAGGCTTAGACCGAGACCCAAATGTACATAAGCGGGTTAAAGAATTACAAGTTAAATACAGTAATCGATTTAGTTTTATTGAAACTAAATTTTCAGAAATGGACAGAATTGATCTGCCAATGGTTGATGCAGTGGTTATGGATATCGGCGTTTCATCAATGCAGATCGATCGAGCAGAAAGAGGATTTTCTTTTATGCGTTCAGGACCTCTAGATATGAGAATGAGTAGTACGGGCGCTACTGCTGCGGATGCAGTAAACTTACTATCTTATGATAACCTAGTAAGAATTTTTAAGGTTTATGGAGAGGAAAAATATTCGCGTAAAGCTGCTGATGCCATCATAAAATCACGACAGAATAAATACATAGAAACTACAGCTGATCTAGCTTCAATTATTGAAAAAACATTAGGAAGAAGTGGAAAAATACATCCAGCTACTCGTATATTTCAGGCGTTAAGGATTTTTATAAATGATGAATTAGGCGAGTTATATAAAGGTCTTTGTGCTGCTGAAAGGGTTCTCAAACCAGGCGGAAAATTATTGGTTGTAACTTTTCACTCTCTGGAAGATCGATTAGTAAAGTCATTTTTAAGAAGGCGTTCCGGAAGTATGGCCTCAGTGTCTCGTTATGTGCCTGAGCAGCAGAAAGATGACATTGAACAAACTTTTATCGATGGAAAAAGGTCTGTAATCAAACCTCAGAAGAATGAAATAAAAGAAAACCCGCGTTCAAGATCTGCAAAACTACGATATGCTATAAGAACAGATAAAGTGTCATTCAATGCAGATGATCAATTATTGCCTGATGTAATTGGGTTGGAGCAAATGGAGAAATTATTATGAATGAAGTATATATTCCTAATAATATGAATATTGCTCGCCGTATGACAGGAATAATTATGCTCATCATCGGAGTGGCATTAATTATTGCTCTATACTACGTAAAAATAAGATCACAAACTGCAAATCAAGAGGTTCGAAGATTGGAGCGTCTGGTAGTTGAGGAGGAAAATGCTATAAGAGTACTTCAGGCTGAAATTGCATTTTTAGAGAATCCAGATCGTTTGAGCAATTTGTCGAATATTTATCTTAGCCTTCAGCCTATTAGCGCAAAGAACATTATATCAATTGACGAGATAGTTAATGAATTTCCATTAAGGGAGGCTAAAGTTGATTAATTTTAATGGGACCGCCTCCTATGAAAAAAACAGTACCATGTTTTTGGAAGATGATTTTAAACCTATAGCTGAAGCGCGCGTGAGAATAAAGTTCGGTATAATTCTTTTTGTGTTTGTTCTGTTATTAGTAATAATTAGATTAGGGTTTGTTTCCCTATCTGGTAAAAAGCGCGCCCCTAATTTTATTACATCTGCTGTTGAAACTTCTAGGGCTGATATTCATGATCGTAACAATCAAGTACTGGCAACCACTTTAAGAACTTATTCTCTTTATGTTGAGCCAAAGAAAATTTGGGATAGTTCAGAAACTATACAAAAAATTTCTTCAGTGAGACCACTTCTTGATCTTGATATTTTATCTAAACGAATAAATTCATCAAAATCATATGTACGAATTGAGCGAGGGCTGAATCCAAAAGAGCGGCAAGCTATATTTTCACTTGGTCTTCCGGGAGTAACATTTCGTGAAGAATTAAAGAGAATTTATCCTCGTAGAAATTTAGCATCTCACATAGTGGGTCATACTGACCCAGACCTCATTGGTACCGCAGGATCTGAACGTGCCTTCAACAAAGAACTATCATCTGGTGAATTTGAAGCAATTAACCTTTCAGTTGATATGCGCGTACAGTATGCAGTTTATGATGAGTTGCGAAAGGGTATGCAAAAGCACCGATCGTACTCTAATGCAGGGATTGTTTTAAATATTAAGACTGGTGAAATACTCTCTATGGTAAGCTTACCAAATTATGACCCTAATAATCCAGGAGTAACCGAACCCAGAGCTGAATTTAATAATGCTACTATGTCAACCTATGATTTGGGTTCAGTTTTCAAGCCGCTGACAATGGCTATGGCTTTAGAGGATGACGTGTCTTCATTGACAGAAACTTATCCAGTTCATAAGCCTTTTAGGGTTCGTAATTTATCTATTCGTGAAGAACACCCAAGTAAAATTCCCCTTTCTATGCCTGATATATTAGCTGAGAGCTCTAATAGAGGAACTGCTATGCTGGCCTTAAAGGTTGGTGCTGAACGGCAAAAAAAATACCTACAAGAATTAGGTTTATTTGATAGGGCTCCTATCGAGCTATTTGAAAGTACTAAACCTCAAATACAAGATAATTGGATCGATTTAACAACGGTTACAGTATCATACGGGCATGGTATTTCGGTTACTCCTTTAGCTTTAGCAGCTGCTATAGGCGCTACGCTTAATGATGGTTTATATATATCGCCAACCATATTAAAATATAACCCCAATTCAAAGTTGGAAACTCGAAGAGTATTTTCTTCTGAAACATCTAAGTCAGTAAAAGATATGATGCGATATGTTGTTACAAACGGAACTGGAAAAAATGCAAATGTTCCAGGTTATGGTGTGCTAGGAAAAACAGGAACTGCTGAAAAGCCGATTAAAGGTGTTTATGATCAAGATCGTTTAGTTACCTCATTTGTTGCGGCATTTCCTTATGAAGACCCAACTTATCTTGTTATGGTAACATATGATGAACCTCAATCTGGGCCAGATACATATGGATTTAAAGGAGCAGGTTGGAATGCAGCCCCGACTACTGGGGCAATAATTGAACGAGTGGCGCCAATGTTAGGTGTGCCGCGAAAGGTATCACCTTTAGTAAAAAGCCCTTTAGGTTTGGAGTTGTCTCCATGAAGTTAAAAGATTTTGGTTTTAATAGTGATTTATATGTCCATGGAATAACCTGTGATAGCCGCCAAGTAAAAAAAGGGTATATTTTTGCGGCTCTTCCAGGCTCTACTATAGATGGTCGTAATTTTATAGGTGAGGCAATAAATAAAGGCGCTATCGCAGTGCTATCGTATGGCCATATGGATATATCAGTGCCTTATATTTCAACTAAAGAGCCAAGGTTAATTTATGCGCAGATGGCAGGAAAGTTTCATTCAGGTCAGCCTGAAAATTTAGTTGCTATAACAGGAACAAATGGGAAAAGCTCTACTGCTGATTTTTTACGTCAAATTTGGACTCTTTGTGGAGAACAGGCTGCTTGTTTTGGAACACTTGGTGTAGTGGCAAAAAAGACAATCCAAAAGTTAGATCATACAACACCGGATGCAGTGCAGTTACATAAGATTTTATCAAAATTAAACGATGATGGGATTACTCATGTTGCTATGGAGGCCTCTTCTCACGGATTGGATCAAAGAAGACTTGATGCAGTGACTATTAAAGTCGCAGGATTCACTAATTTAACTCAAGATCATTATGATTACCATCAAGGCGCTGAAAGTTACTTTAAAGCTAAGGAGAGACTGTTCCAAGAATTACTCAAAAGAAATTCCACAGCAGTTATAAACACAGATGATGAGTATGGCTTAAGGCTAGCAAAAAAGTGTTTGGAGGCAGGAAAAAATGTAATGGAGATCGGCTGGTCTGGTAAAGATATACGAATTGAAGAGATTATGCCTCTCGCATCGAGTCAAAAAATAAAGATCGTAGTGCTTAGTAAAAGATATGAGTTAGAACTTCCTCTGGTAGGTGAGTTTCAGGTCTTGAATGCAATTTTGGCATTAGGTTTAGCAATGAAAACTGGTGTGAACGAAGAGACTGCCATTGAATCACTTGCCAAATTAAAAGGCGTTTCCGGTCGTATGGAGTTGGCTGGTTATACAAAAGATAGATCGCCTATATTCATAGATTTTGCGCATACTGAAGATGGGTTAGATAAATTATTGCGTTCCTTGAGGCCTCACACTGAAGGAAATCTTTCTGTGGTATTTGGATGTGGCGGTGATAGAGATAGGGGTAAACGTGCTAAAATGGGCAAAGTTGCTGCACATTTAGCAGATAGAGTAATTGTAACTGATGATAACCCTAGAACTGAGGATCCATCTGAGATACGGGGTGCAATAATGAAGGGCTGTCCAAGCGCCTTGGAGGTTCCTTGCCGTCACAACGCCATATTGGAAGGCATAAAAGGTTTGAACTCAAAAGACTGTCTGGTGATTGCAGGAAAGGGTCATGAACAAGGCCAAATTATTGGAGAACAAACAATCCCATTTTCAGACATAGATGAAGTCAAGTTAATACTTGAGGAGCTTTTTTTATGACTAAAGTTTTATGGACTTCCAAAGACATTGCTAACTATACTGGAGGCAAAGAGTCTGAAGATTTTGATATCTTTGGTATATCAATTGATACACGTACATTACAAAAAGGTGATCTTTTTGTACCGCTGATCGATGAACGTGACGGTCATAAATTTATTCCTGAAGCAATAAAAAAAGGTGCTGGAGGAACGTTATCAATCAATAAAAACTCTTATAAAACAATTATTGTTAAAAACACTTATGAAGCCTTATGTGATATTGGAAAGGCAGCATTAGAGCGCTCTGGATCTCTTAGAGTAGCTGTTACTGGAAGTGTAGGAAAGACGAGTGTGAAGGATGCTTTAGCTCAGATGTTTTCTTCTGTCGGCAGTACCCACAAATCACTTAAGTCGTATAATAATAAATGGGGTGTACCTCTTACAATGGCTAGAATGCCAGGCAGTACTGAGTATGGCATATTTGAACTTGGTATGAACCATGCAGGAGAGATTTCTGAACTTTCATCACTATTAAAGCCAGATATAGCAGTTATAACAAATGTCGGCGAGGCGCATTTAGCACAATTTAATAATGTTATGGAAATAGCCGATGCTAAGTCAGAAATTATTGATGGATTAACTGCGAATGGAATATTAATACTTAATAATGATAATGAATACTCAAGCCATATTGCAAATAAGGTTAAAGACAAAAAAATAATTACCTTTGGTTATTCCGTGACATCAGATGTGTTAGTTGTGTCTTATCAATGCAATGTTGATGGAAGTAATTTACGTTTAAAAATAAATAAGCAGCTAATTGATATTTATATTTCGGTTCCCGGAAAACATTGGGTGGAAAATGCTGCAACATGCATGGCTGTTGCCTATGCTGCAGGTATTGATTTAAGAAAAGCAGCAACTGCATTAAGCTCAATTACAGCACAACCGGGTAGAGGAGAGCAGTCCCTAATCAATATTAACGGCAAAAATATTACTCTTATTGATGAAAGTTATAATGCTAACGTAGTATCAACAACGGCTTCTATAAACCTTTTGGGTTTAAAGTCTGGTCGTTTAATAGCTGTTCTTGGTGACATGAATGAATTAGGTAAAAATGAACTAAATTTACATTTATCACTTTCTAAGCCGATTAAAGAAGCGTCAATCGATCGAGTAATTTTGATTGGAAAAAATATGCATGCATTGAAAAATGTTCTTCCTCCACAAACACATTCAGCATCGGTTAAATGTTGGGAGCAAGCAATTATTGCGCTTAAGAATGAAATCGAAGATGGTGACAATATACTTGTTAAGGGATCAAACAGTCTTCATTTAGGTAAGCTTGTAGAGGCTTTAAAGGTAGGAAAAATATAATGTTCTTAGAATTACTAAAGTTTTTTGATGAAACTATTCATATATTCAATCTTTTTAATTATATAACATTTAGAGTTGGAGGCGCATTGATGACATCAATGTTCATAGCTTTTATACTAGGTCCATATTTTATTAAATACTTACGTGACAGGCAAGGTAAAGGACAACCCATAAGAACAGACGGACCGGAGGGGCATATAATTAAAAAAGCAGGAACTCCGACAATGGGTGGGTTGCTGATATTGACTTGTGTTATAATCTCAACATTGCTTTGGGCCGATTTAAAAAACCCATTCTTATGGGTAGTGATGTTAGTAACGTTAAGTTATGGCCTGATAGGCTTTTATGATGACTTCTTAAAAGTATCTAGGCACAGTCCAAAAGGGTTTAGTGGGAAAATAAAAATTGTACTTGAATTTGCTATAGCATTAGTAGCTTGTTGGTTTTTAACAGGTGTATTCCCTTCGGGTAAAGAGGGTTTTGAAACAGGACTTGCGATACCATTTTTAAAGGATTTTACTTTTAATCTGGGAGTTTTCTTTCTTCCTTTTGGTTGCCTAGTAATAGTGGGCGCCTCTAATGCTGTAAACCTTACGGATGGACTTGATGGTTTGGCCATAGTACCTGTTATGATAGCCTGTATGAGTTTGGCTTTTATTGCATACTTTGTTGGTAATAGTATTTTTTCAAATTATTTGGGGATACCTTATATACCCGGATCTGCTGAAATTACTATCTTTTTGGGCGCCATCATTGGGGCCTCATTGGGTTTTTTGTGGTATAATGCTCCACCTGCGATGGTTTTTATGGGTGACACTGGGTCACTGGCGTTAGGTGGTGCACTAGGTGTGACTGCCGTAGCTATAAAGCATGAGATAGTTCTAGCTATTATCGGTGGCTTATTCGTTTTAGAGGCTATTTCAGTAATTATACAAGTTACCTCATTTAAATTAACAGGAAAAAGAATTTTCCGTATGGCACCAATCCATCATCATTTTGAAAAGAAAGGCTGGGCTGAACCCACGATTGTTATAAGATTTTGGATAATAGCTATAATTCTTGCTTTAATTGGTCTTTCAACTCTAAAGCTCAGGTGAACGTGTGATAAGGTCAAATTCATACAAGGGTAAAAAAGTAGCTGTTTTCGGCTTAGGCCTAACGGGTGTGAGTGCTGCTTTATCTTTAGCAGCAGGAGGTGCTGACGTTTTTGCTTGGGATGATAATGATGCTTCAGTTGACCTTGCAAGAGAGAGGGGCGTAAAGGTAGAAAATTTGGCTAAAGTTGATTGGTCCTTTTTTGATGCTCTTATTTTATCGCCAGGTATTCCAGATAAATTACCAAGGCCACACTGGACAGCTATTAAGGCCCGAAAGCATAGCATTCCTATCATATGTGACATTGAACTCTTTGCTCGTGAGTTAAACTTATTGCCTTATGA
>CAJQGR010000026.1 GCA_905477785.1 uncultured Hellea sp. | reverse complement strand
AAAAACGGCATGGCCATTCAGGATGTAGAAGATTATCTACGGGAAGAGCTTAAAACGAAACGGCCATTAGATATGAAGGCAGGAAGGACACTTAATGGTGTACACAAAACTGACCTAAGTGTTGTTAATGTAGAAAAAAATATGGTTGCATCTCAATGCTCCACGGGAGAACAGAAAGCCTTATTAATAGGCTTAACTCTAGCTCATGCACGCGCGCAGGCTGATAAATCTCCAATTTTATTACTTGATGAAGTTGCAGCTCATTTAGATATAGATAGACGGGCTGCGCTGATAGAGGAATTAGTAAGTTTAGGTACCCAGTTATTTATGACTGGTACAGATGCCTTACTTTTTGAAGCCTTCAAAGATAGAGCACAACAATTTGAAATTAAAAATAGTAAGTTAACTAAGTATCTATGAAAATTAATTTGATTTTTATTAGGTTAAAAGATATCTCCGAACTTAGGAGACAGTGATGAAACCAGAAATAACAGCAATATTAGTTATCTATTTGTTCTTTATATTCTTAGAGGTTTTTTTTACAAAGTTTTTTAAAAAAAATAATCAAAAATTTAGTGATGGAGTGGTTGAGGTCATTAGTACTGGAGGTCTCCTTCTTGTAACACAACCCTTAGTCTTAACATCAGCTTATCTACTAAGCCAACACTACCTCCCATCATTCGAAAACAATCTAAAAGGAATAAACCCTCTGATTGCTTTTTCACTTTTCTTGATTTTTGATGACCTCATACAATATTGGTGGCACCGAATTTCACACAGCGTAAAATGGCTTTATAAACTGCACAGACCCCATCATAATGCTGAATACATGAGCATACGCTTGGTTTATAGAAACAATGTATTTTACTATTTTCTAATGCCAAATTTATGGCTTTCAGGTCTGTTGATATACCTCGGTCTAGGGTGGGTTTATGCGATATATATAGTTATGAAGATGACTATAATATTTGGTGCACATTCAGATCTTCCATGGGATAAGCCCTTATATAAAGTTAAATGGCTCTCGAAGTTTATGTGGGTAATAGAAAGAACAATTAGCACACCATCTACTCATCATGCCCACCATGGAAAACATAAAGCAGACGGAATAACTCATTACAAAGGAAACTTTGGCAATATGTTGTTTATTTGGGATGTTATTTTTAGAACCGCAAAAATAGAACGCGGCTACCCCGCTAAGTTTGGCGTTGAGGATTTACCAAAAACATCTATTTTAGAACAACTCATTTGGCCAGTTATTTCAAAAGGGCCGCTGCCAAAATGAAAACTTAAATATTTTCACTAAGTAAAGTCGGTAAGTCTCCTGTAAGACCAGAAGCTTCCTCAATAAAAAATGTCTTTATTAATTCCGAATGATTCACACTATTCAGACCTAGGCGCCTTGCGAAGCGAAGAAGGCTATTTTTATTTGAAAACAAACGGTTCAATAAGTCTGTCGTAATGCACAATAAGTTATTATCAAAACTACGCCATTTTTCATATTTTTTAATTACCTCACCACCCAAATCAATACCTTCATGAATACTTCGTCCTACATTATCGGCTAGAGCTGCAGCGTCTCGAAAGCCCATATTAAGTCCTTGGCCGGCAATGGGATGAATTGAATGGGCCGCATCGCCTACAAGCACTAACCTATTAGCAGAATAGTTTTCCGCCATCTGTAAATTCAATGGAAAACTCTGTCTGGTACCAAGTAATTTTATCTCACCCAATAATCCCCTTATTCTATGAGATAGCTCATCAATGAAATCAGTATCATTAAGACTCATTGCAGCATTTGAAGCGGATAAAGTATCAGACCAAACAATCGAACTTCTATTTTTTGTTAAAGGCAATAAAGCAAGAGGACCTCCAGGGAAAAAAAACTGATACGCCGACCCATTATGTGGAAACTCATGATCTATGGTAGCCACAATCGCACTTTGCTTATAGGATGTAAATTGAACACCAATATCTGCAGATTTTCTCAAACTAGATTTTTTTCCATCAGCTGCGGCTAATAATGAAGCTTCAATTATGTGGCTATTTTCTAAATTAATTTTAACTGCTCTACTACCTCTCAAGATCTCTAAAATCTTAACTGGAGCCTTTATAGATATGTTGGGGTTTTTATTAACCTTTTTTAATAGTGCATCTTTCAGAATGCTATTATCGATCATATAGCCCTTATAATTGATATTATTAGAATTTTGAAATTGTAAATTAAACTTATTTTTTCTTCCCACTTGGCTATCGGATATAAAAATATTATCTATCGCTTGTATATTACCTTCAAACAGTTCTGTAACATCTAAATTTTTAAGTAAAACAAAGCTACTGGCGGAAATAGCTGAAGCGCGCATATCTCGTTTTATACTAGGTGATTTTTTATCTAAAAGGCAAACTGAGGCACCTTTTTTTGCACAAGCCAATGCAGTAGTAAGCCCAACTAACCCCGCGCCGACTACAACTATGTTAAATTTCTCTTGCATGATAAACCTTTAATACATTAATTCTAATTTAAATATGGTTTAAAAAAAATATAATTCTCTTAACGCGATGTTTACGACCAATGTTTAACAATAGAGGAATTATATTTACAATAAAGTTTCCAGGAGTGTTATAATGGGGATAAAACGTACCTCCAGTAACAATAAATCGCAATATGACCATAGAGATTTTGGGTATAACGAAGATGCTCCATCAGGAAAATTCAAGAGGATTCTGGGATCTATTTTATTACTTTTAGGGGGGGCTATTGTTCTTTCTACCTTAACTTCTTTTAATGCTTTTGATCCATCTAGTGACACAGCTGGTATTGGCCCAATAAATAATTCAATGGGATTAATTGGAGCCTATACCTCTAATATTTTGTTACAAATATTCGGTACCAGTATTATTTTAGCATCCGTGCTAGTGATATTTAGCGGTATGAAATCTTTTTATTACCTTACTTTTAAAAAAAATTCTTTAGAGGTTAATCATAAATTTTTAATGTGGATAGGAATAATCATTTTCTCTGCTACAACCTTATCCGCGCTGCCAATCCCGCATGATTGGCCATTAGCAACTGGTTTAGGTGGGATTTTAGGAGATAAATTATATCTAAACTTCACAGCAGGCCTTAATAAGTTAAATGTTCCCTTACCTAGCCTTATGGTTACTTTAATAACATTTACAGTTACCTTGCTTTTATTGGTAAGGTTTTTAGAAATTGCAAAAAAAGATATGTTTGATATCTTGCATTCAGCATTCTTTGTCTGGTCTCATATAAGAAAGCTGACCTTACATTTATCATTGATTATAAAGAGAGCTTTGGGAAAACGTGATACATTAAGTGCTAAAAGTGAAAATATTGAAAAAATACCATTAGTAAAAGAAATTGAAGAAAAAACACCAAAAGTAACTAAATCAAAACCACCTTTAGTAAAACCAAAAACTAGAAAAAGAAAAATTTCTCAAAATGAGTTTTATTTCCCAGAAGGATCAGAGTTTATATTGCCTGGATTAGACCTACTAAAAAACCCTCCCCCGAGATCAACAGTTCAAGATGAAGGTGCACTTAGCAGAGCTTCAGATAAACTTCATAAAGTTATGGCTGATTATGGAATAGAAGGGGATATGGGATCTGTCAGACCGGGACCAGTTGTAACACTATTCGAATTTGAGCCAGCTCCTGGTGTTAAATCACAAAGAGTTATTAACTTATCTGATGACATAGCCCGCAATATGTCCGCTCAATCAGCAAGAATTGCAGTTGTACCGGGAAGAAACGCAATGGGCGTTGAAATGCCAAATAGGAGAAGAGAGACTGTATGGCTTAGAGATATGTTGGACTCTGAATTATTTAAAAATACAACCATGGGTCTACCGCTAATTCTTGGTGAGGATATAGGTGGAGCACCTTTCATTACAGACCTCTCTAAAATGCCTCACCTTTTGATAGCAGGAACTACAGGTTCAGGTAAATCAGTTGGCGTTAATGCAATGATTCTCTCTTTAATGTACAAACTAACGCCTGAACAATGTAAATTTATAATGATCGACCCTAAAATGCTCGAATTATCAGTTTATGACGGTGCACCTCACCTTCTAGCTCCAGTTGTTACAGAGCCTAAAAAAGCTGTTGTAGCACTAAAATGGACAGTTAGAGAAATGGAAGACCGTTATCGAAAAATGTCCAAAATGGGTGTCAGAAATATGGCTGGCTATAATGAAAAAATTGCAGAAGCTGTATCCAAAGGTAAGTCTATGACTCGTAAAGTAATGACAGGATATAACAAAGAAACAGGCGAGCCGGAATTTGAAACAGAAGAATTAAATTTTGAAGCTATGCCATTCATTGTCGTAATTATTGATGAAATGGCAGACCTTATGATGGTAGCTAAAAAAGATATAGAAGGTAGTGTACAACGTTTGGCGCAAATGGCTCGAGCCGCTGGAATCCATATGATAATGGCCACTCAAAGACCATCCGTCGATGTTATTACTGGAACAATTAAAGCAAACTTTCCTACACGTATTTCTTTTAGGGTTGGATCAAAAATAGACAGCCGGACTATTTTAGGTGAACAAGGAGCTGAACAGTTATTAGGAAATGGGGATATGTTATTTATGGGAACCGGTAGGCCAAGACGCTTCCATGGACCTTTCGTCTCCGATAGTGAAGTGGAAAAAATAGCTAATTTTGTTAAAGCACAAGGATCCCCGAGCTATACAGAGGATATCACCACTGAGCGTGAAGATATGATTTCAGATTCTATAACGAATGATAATGAAAATAATGGAAACTCACTTTTTGATCAAGCCGTTGCAATTGTTTCGAGGGATAGAAAGGCCTCAACAAGTTATATACAACGTAAACTTAGTATAGGCTATAATCGTGCGGCTGACTTAATAGAAAGAATGGAGTCTGATGGTATGATAGGTCCGAGTGGCGCGGGGGGCAAAAGAGAGATATTTTTGCCTGAACCTAATGACTCTTTTTAAAACTTAACTAATTAACGTTTCCAGGTAAAAGAGATAGCTGCAGCATCTTCCTTAAAATTAAAGTCATCCGCTGAACCTTCCCTGTGAGAAACAGATAAAGACACATCAGCATCCCCCATTCTATAGCCCAAACCTGCCTGAGCATCACCAACTATAATTTGGTCTTGCATGTGATACTGACCAGCCGTCAATCTTCCTAAACTATTAGGTGAATAACTCACAGCTTCAGCATCCGCTCCGGCGAAGAAATACCAAGTATTTTTATCAAATTTTGATCCTTTTCCTAAGTCTTCACCTATTTCAACTACCGCCCCAAGTACTGCGGATGAGCTATTATTATCAAATCTTAGAGCAGCCCTAGGGGTTAAAGTAAGATTCAGTCCTTTTTGATTTCTACTTTTAAACGCCCGCGCATATCCAATATCTAATCTGTCATTACCGGAAACACAATTTGTATCACCCGATAAACATGAATTATCATAAAGGTCAAAATTAAATAATTTTACTCCCTTATTATCTAGAGGAAAGTCGATTGAGTTCGATGCAAAGTTTTGATTATCCGATGCAACATTTAATAATAAACCATTGGACGGGTTACTAGGTTTTGCTGCAGAAATGACCCCTTTGCTCTCTTGCGCAAGAGCAGAATTAGTTATCATTAGAACTGAAGCCATACCTATTAACAATCCCGTTAATAACTTTTTTGTTCTTCCTGAGCCTCGGATATGTCTAATTACTAAAGACATTTAAAATACGTTTATCCCATAATTTTTAATTTAAATTTTTTATTACATTTGTTATCTAACACAGTTCTTAATAGATAGTCCTCAAAAAAATTCGATTAATTGATTAATTTTTGGTTAAGTTGCAAAAATGTTCACTCAGCTATTAGAATGCTTAAAAAATGATAATTTTATTTATTTATCTAGAAATGACTAAAAGCTCCAGAAATAACGAATTAATGCCAAACAGCGTTATTAATTAGAATACGTTTATTATTTAAAAATAATACCCATAATATACGCCATGCCTGCGTAATTACGTTTGCAACTTCCTCAGTATTTGAGTGGGTTTCAATATTTTCAGTTTTTCAACTATTGACAGGCTAAACACTCTTCATAATCTGTCGGGGCAGCGGCTTCCATAGCTTTTTCCATTTCAGATTTATCTTCAGTTCCTGCAAAAGATGCTCGCTGTATAGATTTAGATCGGCAATAATAGAGGGATTTTACACCTTTTTCCCATGCTTGCCAATGTAACATATGTAAATCCCACTTATCAACATCACCAGGAAGAAATATATTCAGACTCTGAGCTTGACAAATATATGGCGCTCTATCTGCTGCATGCTCAATAACCCACCTTTGATCTATTTCAAAGGCAGTTTTAAAAGTAGCTTTTTCGTGCTCATCAAGCTCATCTAGACTCTGAACTGACCCTTCATTTTCAAGAATAGTCCCCCAAATTTCATCAGTATTTAACCCTTTTGTTTCGAGTAATTCTTCTAATAAACGGTTTTTAACAGTAAACGAGCCTGATAGTGTCTTATGAGTATAAATATTAGCAGGAATTGGTTCAATACCAGCTGATGTACCTCCACATATTATAGAAATAGATGCAGTTGGTGCTACAGCCATTTTATGAGAAAACCTTGCCTTTACCCCAGCTTCCGCTGCATCAGGGCATGAACCACGTTCATCGGCTAGTGTTACTGAAGCAGCATCAGCACAACGTCTAATATGTCTAAACAAACGATTATTAAAAGACTTTGCCATGGCACTTTCAAAGGGTATACCTTTACTTTGAAGCAATGAATGGAAACCCATTAGACCTAACCCAACTGAACGCTCACGAGCGGCTGAATATTTAGCATCATTCATTGAAACAGGCGCGTTATCGATAAAGTCTTGTAGAACATTATCAAGAAAACGCATAATATCTTCAATAAATCCTTCCTCATTTTTCCATTCGTCATACTTCTCAGCGTTAACTGATGACAGACAACAAACAGCCGTTCGCTGTTTACCATATTTATCTTTCCCAGTTGGAAGCATAATTTCTGCACATAAATTTGACTGTTGAACTCGTAACCCCTGATCTTTCTGATGTTTAGCAAGAGCCTCATTAACTGTATCAGAAAAGATCATGTACGGTTCACCAGTTTGCAAACGCATTTCCAGAATTTTTTGCCACAACTTGCGTGCTGATATTTTCTTTATGACCTCACCTGTATGAGGGCTTTTTAATTCATACTCTTTTCCATCCCTAACAGCTTCCATAAAATCATCAGTTATATTGAGACCATGATGAAGATTTAAGGACTTACGGTTAAAATCTCCAGAAGGCTTTCTTA
>CAJQGR010000025.1 GCA_905477785.1 uncultured Hellea sp. | reverse complement strand
GGTGATTTACTCTGTGGCGAAGCGCATACATTTATGATTTACTATGGTGCAGCTGAAAATAGAACTAAGATGGAAGCAGCATTTTCGACTGAAGATGTCCCTTTTTATTCATTGGGATGGCCATATTACCGTGCAACGCGATCTTATCAATCTGGCTATCGTTATGGCTCTCGTTATAACACAGGCAATGTGACTTTTGGTTTTGGTTTTAAGGGGGTGAGTGGAACTGCCATTGCGCCGCCACTACCAACAAAAACAGCAATTTTGCCCGGTGGCATTGAAACAGATGAAAGTATTGTTCAGACATACGCGCCCCCAGCAATTATTGGTAATTCTTTATATCAAGCTGTATTTAAATTCAGAAAAGACAAGCAATGGCAGGGCGATATACTAAAATACAGACTTGATTCTACGGGTGCAATTCAACCTTATACGCTCACTAGCGCCGCAGGAAAACTTAAAGCTAGACTTGACAAAGATAGTTTGCGTCGCGAGACGGCTTATGATAATGGAGGTAGGTCAATATGGACAGTCGTAAATGACCCTAGCTGTGGAGGCCGAATAACTAAACCAGCAAACAATAATAACTTTACACAATATTATAAAAGTATATTAGATAAATTTTTATTTGGATGCACGGCAGGCTCATTAACAATTGAAGAAAGTAATCTTATTCAGTTTGTCAGAGGTGCAGATATCCATAATGAAGACGTCGGTTTAGGTAACAAACCTGGCTGGCAACGAGCCAGAGAAGGCTTACTTGGCGATACATTTCATTCAGAAATAGTAGCGGTAGGGCCACCAAGTGCAGGATACAGTTCAGATGTTGTAAATTTTGGTAAATCTGAATCTTATTTCAGATATGTTAATGGTTACGCTACTTTTTCAATGCGGAATAAATCCAGAAGAACACAAATATATGTGGGTGCCAATGACGGCATGCTTCATGCATTTGATGAAGATTTGAATGAAAGATGGGCTTTTGTGCCACCCTCAGTCCTACCAAAACTCAGAGATATGTTGGGGGAGCGCTCATATTCAATTGGACGTGGAAAATCTAACAGTGCATTCAACGTTGATGGCCCCATTATCGTAAAAGATATCTATATTCATGCGACAAAAGAGTGGAAGACAGTGCTTGTCGGCGGGCTTGGTTATGGCGGCAAAAGTTATTATGTGTTGGACATAACAAAACCGGATGACCCACAACATATGTTTACTATATCTAATAACGACGCGAATAAAACAGTTAACTACTGGGCGGCCGATGGCACAAAATCGAGCTACCCTTATCTATCTGCCCCGGAGCATATTGATTATCAAAAATTAGGCGATACTTGGTCGAGGCCTTCTATTATGCTGCTGCCTTATACATCAATAGATGGAAAAATAAAACAAAGGTGGACGATGGTCTTTGGTGGGGGTTACGGAGGTGGAGCTTCGAGTGGCTTTGGCCCTTATGTGTTTGTTCTTGATTTTGAGCCCGACACAACACTTTCACCTAATACCTCGGGAGGTAAAATTATTTCAGCGAAAGCGATCACACCTGACCCGTCAAGTGATATCCCAAATGGTGTTACAGCGCATATGAGTGTGATTACTTCAGATACCACTTCAACGGCTAATTATTTCGGCGGCATTGCCTACTTTACAGATCTGCAAGGGCAACTCTGGAAATACAACTTAAGTAAAACTTCTCTTGATGATGATAATGATGATATGTTTGAGCTGAATTTAGCCTATCGTGCAGAAGGTACGCTGGCTAACGGACGATATGGATTTAATCAGGTCGCCACAACGATTGTTCAGGATGATAGTGGGGCAAGTAGTTTGTTTAACTATTTTGGGACGGGTGATCAATCTCGAATCCAAAGTAGAGATTCCACAATCAACAATCGAATATTTGGTATCAGGGATATAGACTTTCCAGGATATGGTCTTATTCTCACGGGTACTGCAAAAAATGCAGCCTCTAGTGATAGTCAGAATATTGATGATGCCAAGTGTGTTACAGATGTTACGCAGAATTGGTATAGTAATACGTATTCAAAAACCACACTCGTTTCAAGCTCAGCTGCAGACTGGACAAAGATAATTGGCCGAGCAGGCCTGTATGATAAAAAAATCTTTTTTTCAATTTATAGACCTGAAGCGCTTGCCTGCCCTCTTACCGGGGATAGTCAAATCATTGAAATAAGTGATGGCTGTGGAGGTGTAAATCAATATAATGTGGGTGAAGGTTTAATAACGGCGCCCGTTATAGATGGTCGAGGCAATATATATGTTGGGGTAAGTAATTTAGCTAAAGGAACCGAAATAGGTGGGGTTGGTGTAGATAATGTTACGCGCTTAGGCAGCGGTGCTGAAGGCTCAAAAGGAACCGATTGGAAGTCTTGGCAAGAAATAACCTACTAAGATTGAATTAATTATATAAGATGTTTGAATGTTAAAAAGTTTACGAAATATATTTAGAAGAAATAAAGATACTGAGCCTTTTCAGCAACCCATAGTTGGTATCGATATCTCTCACTCTTTTGTGCGGGTTGTTCAGCTTGAAAAAAAGAGAAAAGCTTGGTCTTTAGTTAAAGTCAGCTCTAAAGTTCTTGCCAAATCATATGAAAATGAAGAGAAAAGAAACGATGCAATTGTTAGTCAATTAAAGAATATAAAGTTAGAACAAAAAATAAAATTTGATGAAGCTGCCATTTCTCTCCCTGTAAATTCTGCAATTGTTCAAGTGGTACAAATACCTTTTCTTGAAGAAAATGAATTGAATGAGGCAGCAGATAACGGCTCTCTTTGGGAAACAGCAATTAATTTACCTGGGGAATTTTCTGAGTATTCAATTTTTTGGCAAACAATAAAAAAAGATAAAGAAAAAAATACACTCTCACTTTTATTTGTCGCTTCGCGTATTGAAGAAATTGAAAAAAATTGTGACCTGGTAAGAAAAGCTGGATTTGATCCCTTAGTCGTTGATGTTAGATGTTTTGCCCTTCGAAATATACTCAAAACCATGCCAGAAGTGCATGACATTTCAACCAAAGTATTTGTAGAAATTAGTGGCCAAGAAAATTACGCTGTTTGTATGCACGATGGCCTACCCTTTATATACGATATTTATGTGACAGAAGAAGATGCTAATTTTCTCATTGAAGGCAATGAAAAAATACCCAAAGAGGTATTTGAGAGAGTCGCTGCGCAAGTAAGGACAGCAATGACCTCATGCTTAAAGCAATGTGGTATTCCTAGTCTAGAAAATGTTCAGCTTTCAAGCTCATTACCCTTTGTTAAAACAATATTCAAACAACTCAAATCAGAATTAGCTGAATATAAGGTTGAATTGATGGATCCTTTCTCACACCTCAATATACCGACTAACTTAAAAAAATCACTTGAGTCTGAAAAAAACAGCTCTGCATTTGCTGTGGCATTAGGGCTAGCAACGAGACAGCTTGATATTTTTGGTTATTTTAAGTTTATTGCGGCTGTCAGTGCTATTAATTTATTACCCAATAAAAAAGAAAGAGAGAAGAAGGAAAAGAAGAAGATTGAAACTAATGGATTGTTGAAGAAGCTAATGATTATATCGACCCTATTGCTAGGATCATCTTTTGCACTATACATTTTTATGGCAACTTCAATGTATAGCGTTAATGACACGATTGATATGCAAAACAAAGCAGTGAGTGCTGAGAATCAACTGTCTAAAAAAACAAATCAACTCGCTGAATTAAAGAAATGGACACAAACTTCAGGATTAATCAATTCACGATTATTAGATTTAAGTTATACGGCAAGCTTTCCTAAGGTTATATATGTTACTGAAATTATCCATCAAAGAAATAAACCTTCCCTTCTTGTTTTTAGAGCTAAAGATCCTGCCGTATCTGGACAAGTGATTAAAGCGCTTAGTAGTGAATTTAAAAATGTGACGCTTAAAGAAATTAAGTCACCTTCAAGCAATAATGATTTAAATACAATATCTATTAATTTCTTCATAAGATGAATATTTTATTTAATCTATATTTGATATGTATAATAAATTAATCAAAATAAATGCAATGATAATAATGAAATAAGCTTATGGCAGAAGAAAAAAAACTATCCCAGCTTGACGTAAAAGATATCTTTAGCAAGATAAATTCTCAATCTCTTTTAAAAAATAAATCGATTGTTTATGTAACTGCTTCATTTATTCTTTGTTTGATATTGTGCTACTTAATTTATGGGCTTTACGTGAATCAAGATGTATATGAATCTCAAAAGCAACGATTTAATCTTGCATCAAACAAAGTAAACAATACACAAAAAGAAATTGAAAGTATTAATAGTAAAAACAAAGCGTACATCAAACAGCTCTCAAAAGCCTCAAAAACTAAATCAGAATTATCCTCAAAAATTACAAAATTGATTGGTAATTATGGGCTAGAAATAAAGAACATGGATTTAAAAACAAACCAAAATGGTGTTTCGTCTAACCCTAAAATGACCTTCGAAGTTAAGGGAAAGTTCTTAAATATCATTCGCTTTAACAGTGAATTAAATACCCTTTTAGCAGCCACTCAGATTAATGAATTGAAAATCTCTAAAGCAAGGGAGTCAAATCTATTAATGTTAAAAATAGATATAAATTTTTCACCACCTCCAGTCAACCCTCTTTCA
>CAJQGR010000024.1 GCA_905477785.1 uncultured Hellea sp. | reverse complement strand
ATTTTTTAATTTCCATAATTCAATCTTGTCTGTACTTTCGCTTTTAAGCAAGGTCCTGTTAAACTATTTCTTTCATTTGGGTTTCCCAAATTGATACTTCATGGGGACCTAATTTGGATCCTCCATATGTAAATATAGCATTAGATACCAGTTCACTAATATCAACTGTTTCATCACTGTAATTAAATGCAAATGTCATATCTTTCGTATGCCGAATTCGAATGTTTTCAGGTAGATTTATAGTTTTTATTGCAAGTTTTTTGGTTAGAGTGATAAGTATGTCCTTTAAGAGTTCATGTGAAGGCCATGTTGCTAGATAGTCATAATATTCTTGATTTATATAAGCTGGATGTCCATCAATGAACTTTATATTATTAATGTTTTCGCATTCAATTATATCTCTCCAGTTTTTTGAATGATAAGCTTTATTATTCATATTAATTTTAAGTGAAGCGCCAGCACGAATAGACTCAGATTTAACAAATTGAAAGTCTTTACTGAAAGGGTATTCAGGGGGTGTTTGATATTCTGAAGTTTTTGAGCCTGACCTAGGACCAAAAAGTATTTTAGTTTCTGAGCTTTTTGCAAGCTTTAGTAGGTTATCTGGAATTATTGGTAAGCTTGGCGCTACAACGAGTTTGTATTTTGAAATATCATGATCTGGACTTATAATATCTATAGATAGCCCGAGACGTCTAAGTGTTGTGTAAAATTCAAAACACAATTTTTCATAATTCCACTCTCTACCTTGTGGCTGTATGTCAAACATCCATTTAGAAGGGTAATCAAACATCAAGGCAACATTAGTGTTATGATTCTCTAGAGACTTTAAACGTTCTAATAAGATTTTAATTTCTGAAACTTCGAGTCCTCCCTGAGAAATTCTATTTCGTGAGTCAAAAAGCCCTGCATGGTTTTGTTCTTGGCCAAATGGAGCTTGACGCCATCGAAAATATGAACAGTATTCTGCACCATGTGCTGCTGCTTCAAGTGTCCATAACTTGACCATACCATTTTCTGGCGCTGGGTTATTTGGAGCCCAGTTTACAGGTCCCGGTTGTTGTTCCATCACTCCCCATCGTCCTTTTGAGCAATTTCTATAAAGATCATGATGGAAAGCTGCAAAGTCTGGGTGTCCAGTGCGCATCCATTGTATTTTTTCTTTTTCAGTTGACCAGCCTTGATCTAAAAAACCCAAGGGGTAACTATCCCATGTTATTACATCAATATCCTTTCCAAGAGTGTAGTGATCAAAAGATGTAAAATGGCCCATACAATTATGTGTTATAAGCGCATCAGAGTGAGTGCGTATTATGTTGATCTGTTCCTTATTAAAACTGATAACTTGATCCGAACTGAAACGCCTAAAATCTAAAATATGCGCTGGGTTAGCTTCAGTCACGGTATTATTGGGTAAAAGAATTTGTTCAAAAGTATTGTACTCTTGGGACCAAAAGACATTGCCCCATGCCATATTTAAGTTTTTAATATTAATATATTTAACTTTAAGCCATTCTTGGAATGCTTTTTTTGCCATTGACGAATAACTAATAACTGTATCATGGCAACCATACTCATTGTCTGTTTGCCATGATATAATATTAGGATTTTTTCCATATCTATTTAATAGAATTTTTGTAATGCGGCGACTTTCTTCACGATAGTTCTCTGATGAAAAACAGTAATGACGCCTAGAACCAAAATTTCTTATTTGCTTTGTTTCGTTTAATGCGAGTATCTCAGGTATTTCATCAATTAGCCACTTTGGAGGAGTAGCTGTCGGCGTACACATAATTATCTTTAAATTATATTTTGCAAGAGTTTCTATAGCTTTATCAAGCCAATTCCATTTAAAGTTATTACGTGAAGGCTCAATTCTTGACCAAGAAAACTCACCTATTCTAACTTGTTGTATACCTAATTTTACCATGGTGGAGGCATCATTATCCCACATTTTTTCTGGCCAATGTTCTGGATAATAACAGGTACCTAATTTCATAATAAACTTTTGGAGTTATCGTTGTATTTCGTCAATATTTTATTTGAAAAATTAAAAATTTCAGGCATAGCCTCTACATGAAAAAATTAATTCCCGTTTTATTGTTTATAACTATAGCTCCCATAGCTCAAGGCTACGAAAAAAAGCTTGATACCGAAATATTATCCAATTCTGAAGAGGAAATTTATGTTGAGGGTATCTATGATCAATCAAAAAAAATAAATGAGGTACCTACTGCAATCAGTATTTTGTCATCCAGTCAATATACTAACATATCACCCACTCATTTATCTGAGGCTTTAAATGGAATTTCTGGTGTGAATATTCATCGCGGTAGTGGTCAAGAACACCTTACATCAATTAGATCCCCAGTTTTAACTGGCGGCTCTGGCGCAGGTAGTTTTTTATATTTGGAAGATGGCGTACCTTTGAGAGCTGCAGGTTTTTCAAACGTAAACGGATTGTTTGAGGCGTCAGCAGAGTTCTCAAACCAGATTGAGGTTTTGAAGGGCCCCGGACCTGTACAATATGGTTCGAATGCAGTGCATGGGCTAATTAATTTTCAGAATAAAAAAATTAATGATGATAAAATTATTTTTATAATGAGCGAGGACGGATACAAATCAGCGATAGCATCTACATCGGCCTTACCAGTCAATGTCTCAGTTTCAATTTTACACGATAACGGCTTTAGAGAAAATTCTGGTTTTGACCAGCAAAAGCTTCAATTTAAATATTCTAATGACTTTAACGTCTGGGACATAAATTGGCTTTCATCGTTTAATAATTTGAACCAAGAAACAGCAGGGTTTATTCAGGGAGATGACGTTTATTTGGAAGACGACATTCGTTTTACTAACCCTAACCCTGAGGCTTTCAGAGATGGAAAGAGTTATAGGTCTCAATTAAGAATTGAGAGAAGTTATAATAATGGAAATACATTAGCATTTACACCTTATGCCAGACATGTGGATTTACGTTTTCTTCGTCATTTTGTTCCAGGCCAAGCGTTAGAGAAGAATAGACATAGTTCTATTGGCCTTCAAATTGCTTATTATAATAAAGATTTTAATATTGGTTCTGACGTTGAGTTCACAAAAGGTTCTTTGAATGAGTACCAAGAAAATGAAAGTCGTTTTTCTTTTGTTAAGGGGCTGCATTATGATTATAGTACTACAAGCTTTGTTGGAGCTTTATATGCTCAAAAAAATAATAAACTATCTGAGAATATAACATTAGACCTTGGTGCTCGTGCAGAATTTACTAAATATGATTATGATAACAATGCTTCAGTAGGTCGATCAGGGCGCTTTATTCGTGTAGCGGATAGGATTGATAATTTTTTAACGATAACCCCAAAAGCCTCTTTGAGTTATAACTTTGATAATAAAAATATGATTTATTTTCGTGCAGCGCGAGGTTCTCGTGCTCCGCAAGTTTCTGACTTGTATTCAGTGCAGCAAAATCAAGTTGCGGGTGAAGCAGAAATAGAGACATTAGATAGCCTTGAGTTAGGGTTTAAAGGGAAAATAAGTATTTTTGATGCTGAATTCTCTGCTTACACTATGTGGAAAGATAATTTTTTCTTTAGAAACTCAAATGGATTTAATGTTGTTAATGGAAAAACAAGGCATCAAGGTATTGAGATTAGTTTTATGGGTTATTTAACTGATTGGGTGTCAATTTCTGGTGATGGGACTTGGGCAAAACATACATATAGCTTTAATGAAATAATTGGCTCCAATGCAAACAACATAATTTCCGGTTCAAGAGTTGATTCAGCGCCCGATACTCTAGCTCATATGCGCTTATCCTTTCTGCCGACTGCAAGTAATAAAATCGAATTAGAATGGCGTCATGTGGGGGGGTATTTTACAAACCCTGGGAATACAAATAAATATCCAGGCCATGATATATTTATAACAAGATTTACTTATGCTTTTGACGAAAACATAAAACTTTTTGGCAGGGTTGATAATATTTTTGATAAAAAATATGCAGACCGGGCTGATTATGCTTTCGGCAATGAAAGATATTTCCCTGGTCGACCAAGGACTTTATTTTTCGGCTTGTCGACTTCATTTTAAAAGCTTATCCCGCATATATGAATATACCTAACATAAAACTCTCTCAAGTTGTTGAACGCTTTGAGCAAATTGAGTCTAGGCTTGGTGTTGCAATAGATAGTAATGAAATTGTTCAGCTTGGTAAAGACTATGCTGAGCTGAAGCCTGTTGTAGAGGGCGTTCGAAAATTGCAGTCTATACGGATTGATATAGAAGATTTAGAGATTATGCTTGATGACCCTGAAATGGGTTCAATAGCAAAAGAAGAAATACTATCACTTAAAAATAAATTGCCAGAAATTGAAAAAGAAGTTTCTCTACTCTTACTTCCAAAAGATAAAGACGATAATGCATCTGTTGTCTTAGAAATTCGTGCTGGAACTGGTGGGGATGAAGCTGCTATTTTTGTAGGTGATTTGTTTAGTATGTATTCACGCTATTCTCAATTGCAAGGCTGGAAAGTGGAAGTCGAAAGTGACGCTTCAGCTGATATGGGCGGTTATAAGGAAATAATAGTATCAGTTTCTGGCGTGGGGGTGTATGGAAAACTAAAATTTGAGTCAGGTGTTCATCGAGTTCAGAGAGTGCCTGTAACAGAAACACAGGGTCGTATCCATACTTCCGCGGCGACAGTTGCAGTTTTACCTGAGCCGGAGGACATAGATATTGGCTTTTCCATGAATGATGTTAGGGTTGATACTATGCGTGCATCTGGTGCAGGTGGGCAGCATGTGAATAAAACTGACTCTGCTGTAAGAATGACTCACTTACCAACTGGGGTAGTTGTTATTTGTGATGCAAAATCTCAACATATGAATAGGGCGAATGCTGAAAGACTATTAAAAATGAAACTTTACGATATAGAAAAACAGAGAATTGATGCAGAGAGAGCGGACGAACGTAAAGGTCAGGTTGGTTCAGGTGATAGGTCCGAGCGCATTAGAACATATAATTACCCACAAGGAAGAGTGACTGATCATCGAATTAATTTAACTCTTTATAAGTTAGATAAAATTATTGCAGGTGATGAGCTTGATGATGTTGTGAACCCATTAATAGCCGAGGACCAAGCCAGCCGACTTGCCGCAATGGAAGGTAATTAATAGTATGAATAATTTTAAGGTTGCGGGTTCTTGGTTTTTTGCTATTTTCTTCTTTTATGCCGGTTTAATGCATTTTATCCAGGAGGAGAGCTTTACTGCAATTGTGCCTCCAATTCTTCCTTTTCCAAAACTTATTGTGTGGATAACTGGTTTAATGGAATTAGTCTTTGCAATTTTTCTCATACAATCAAAATATCGAAAGCTTGCTGGAATGTTATTATGCCCTTTCTTGTTGGCGGTTCTTCCGGCGAACATATATATGGCAATGAACAATATTCCTTTTGGGGAAATGACTGCAACCCCAACTAAACTTTGGATAAGGGTAGCCCTTCAATTTCCATTAATTCTTTCAATTTTATGGGTTACTGGTAACATATCAAGGTCACATAAAAGTAATTGATATGAACAACTATAAAGTTAAAATTAATAAATTATATCACTTTACAATAAATTTTTTCTCTTGGTCTAGGTATATTAAATTATGAGTAATGAATTAGAGGTCGTTTTGTTTCCATGTTTGAGTGATAATTATGGGATTTTGATTCATGATAATGCTTCAGGTGAGACTGTCTCTATTGATACTCCTGAGGTGGATAAAATTGAAGCTGCATGTTCGGAAAGAAAATGGAATCTAACTCAAATATGGAATACTCATCATCACGCAGATCATACTGGTGGAAACTTAGACCTAAAAAAGAAGTTTGGTACCAAAATATATGGGCCTGGAATTGTGAAGGGTAGAATTCCAGGGCTTAGTAACCCACTTTTTGGGGAAGAAACCTTTAAACTTGGTACTCATGATGTACATGTATTATCTACGCCTGGTCATACTTTGGATCACATCATCTACTATGTACCAGATGCAATGTCTGCTTTTGTAGGTGATACATTATTTGCATTAGGTTGTGGTCGATTATTTGAAGGTTCAAAAGAGGACATGTATAACTCATTAAAAAAAATATCCAGTTTTCCTGATGAAACAAAACTTTATTGTGCTCATGAATATACTCTCTCTAATGCAGAATTTGCTCTCACAGTTGAGCCTTCAAATAATGATTTAAAGAAATATATTATAAAAGCGAAAAAGCTAAGAGCAGATGGATTGCCTACCGTACCTACAACTGTTGATTCAGAAAAAAAATGCAATCCATTTGTAAGGGCTGTTTCGGCAACGCGGTTAGGGGAAATCCGCGCAGCTAAGGATATATTTTAATAATTAAGCCGCATTTTCAAATTGATTCATTGTATTATGTTCACCTCCAGCTTTTAATGCTTTTTCTCCTCCTGTCATTTCTTTAAAATTATCACCAAGATTGGACCCAACCTCGTGTTGATGCTTAACTGCAGAGACGTTTGTACGTATTTCCTCTCTTTGAATGTTTTTTACATAAGCTAACATTTTTTGATCGCCAAAATATCCCTCAGAAAGATCATTCATTACTTTTGCTGTGCCATGGAAAGTGGGTAAGGTAATAAGGTTATGAAAGACTCCTGCTTGACGAGAAATGTCAGTTTGAAAGTTTTGAAGTCTTAAGTCAGCTTCAAGTCCCAGTTTGTCAGTATCATATTTAGCGGACATTAGCTTTATATCATTTGGGTAATCACCTTCATTAATTCTACTCGATAATACCCACTCTTCTCTGACTTGTTTTCTAAGGTTTAAAGTCCAGTTAAATGAGGGTGAATTATTATATGCTAGTTTTGCGTGCGGTGCTTTTTCTCTAATTTTGGAAACCATTGATGCTATTTGCGAAACATTTGGTGTTGCAGTTTCAATCCATAAAAGATCAGCACCTCCTTCATTTAAACTGGATATACAGTCTTCGATGACCCTCTCTTCCCCTGTACCTGGTTTAAACTTGTATAGACCATTTGGAAGTCTGACTGGCTTTTGTAATTTATCATTTATATAAAGTGCAATATCGCCTTCTTTGAGAGGATTATTATTGGTTATTTCTTCAGTTTCTAACCATTTTGTATATTCGTATGCTGCGTCTCCTACTTTTTTTGAAACTGGAATTTTTTGCGTTAAACCAGCTCCTAAACTGTCTGTGCGCGCTACAATAACACCGTCATCAACTCCAAGTTCTTCAAAAGCCATTCTACATGCTCGCAATTTTTCAATAAAGTCCTCTCGTGGAACTGTCACTTTACCATCTTGATGACCACATTGTTTTGCATCAGAAACTTGATTTTCAATTTGCAGGCAACAAGCTCCAGCTTTAATCATTTCCTTTGCAAGTAGATATGTTGCATGTACATTCCCGAAGCCAGCATCAATATCAGCTATAATAGGTCTTACATATGTTTCATGGCTATCAATCTTAGCAATGATTTGATTTTTTTCTTGGTCGTTTTCAGCTACTTTTAAGCTAGAAAAAAGATCATTTAGCTCAACCTCATCTGCCTGGCGAAGAGAGGTGTAAATTTCTTGTATAAGGTCTACTACTGAAGTTTTTTCATGCATTGATTGATCTGGTAAGTGTCCAAATCTATTTCTTAAACCTGCAACCATCCATCCTGACAAATATACATATGCCCCATCAAGTGACCCTTTTTGTCGTTTTATGGCTCGCATCATTTGCATTGCATGAAACCCTGACCAGCAACCTAGAGATTGAGTAAATTTACTACAATCCTTGTCGTAGGCTTCCATGTCCTTTCTCATCTGGGTTGCCATAGACTTTGCAATATCAAGATGAGTTTCAAATGTATTCTGAATTTTGAGCTGAGCTAAATCTTCAAGATTTATATTAGCCGGGGCACCATTAGGAAAGCGCTTTTTAAGTTCATTAAGCGTTTTTGAATAAGTCATATTTTGTTCTCCAAAATTTCATATGCTGGTATGGTTAAAAAGTTAGGTAATATTTGAGCTGTAGCTGACTTAGTGAACAGCTCTGCTGCTTCAGGAAAACGACCGTCAATATAATTGTCTGCCCCTAACTCCTCAGTAATTTTCATTATTTCCTCGTTGTATAGACGGTCATACAATCTTCTGGATAATGTTTCAGAGTACCCACCCTCCATTTTTACAGTTGCTTTGTGAGCTAGCCATTGCCATATCTGAGATCGGGATATTTCAGCTGTAGCTGCATCCTCCATTAGATTGTGAATAGGAACCGCTCCCCTTCCTGAAAGCCAAGCGGCTATGTATTTTATGCCAACTTCAATGTTAGTTCTCACTCCTTTTTCTGTTACACTTCCGCTATGCGGAGAGAGCATGGATTCGTCTGTTATTCTTGGGGATTGACGCTTTTTTAAAATCTGGTGTTTTGACGGCATTTCTTTGTCAAAAACACCCATTGCAACTTCCACTAAGTCTGGATGTGCTACCCAGGTACCATCATGGCCAAGTTTTGCTTCGCGTTCTTTATCAATTTTCACTTTGTCAAAAGCGGCTTTATTAGCGGCGTCATCATTTTTTACTGGTATTTGTGCGGCCATACCCCCCATCGCATGAGCACGTCTTTTATGACATACTTGTATCAAGCGTGCAGCATAAGCGGATAAAAAATCTCTATTCATTCCTACTTGATCTCTGTCTGGTAACAAGTATTTCTTATGATTACGAAGAGTTTTGATGTAACTAAAGATATAATCCCATCTCCCACAATTAAGTCCAGTTATGTGGTTACGAAGAACATAGAGAATTTCTTCCATCTGAAATGCTGCAGGGAGTGTTTCAATCAATACAGTTGCTTTTATGGTTCCATTGGGGATGTCTAGTATTGCTTGTGAAAAATTAAATATGTCATTCCATAGTCTTGCTTCTTGGTAAGCTTCTATTTTTGGTAAATAATAAAATGGTCCTCTTTCATCTTTAGCTAATAATGAACCATTATGAAAAATGTGAAGTCCAAAATCTACAAGACTTGCACTCATAGGGCGGCCATCAACTGTTATATTAGCTTCCTCAAGGTGCCACCCCCGAGGTCTAACAAGCATAGTGGAGGTAGATGAGTTCAACTCATACGATTTTTTATCAGTTTTAAGGGTTAATTTTTCACGTGCGTAGTCATACATATTTAGCTGACCATTCATCATATTTGAAAATGTAGGACTACTAGCATCTTCAAAATCGGCCATAAATATTTTAGCACCTGAGTTAAGTGCATTAATCATCATTTTTCGATCAACTGGGCCAGTTATTTCTACTCTTCTATCTTGTAGAACTTTCGGACTTGCTGCAACTTCCCATATAGAATTCCTGACGTGGGCAGTTTCCTTTGGCTGGGTGGGTAGTTCACCATCATCATACCTTTCTTGCTGCAGTTCACGATTATCAAGTAATATACGACGTTGAGGTCCAAACCTTCTCTCTAGGTCTGCCAAAAACAAAAGAGCATCAGGCGTGAGTATTTTTTCAAAAGCTGATTTTTTTGAATTAGTAACTTTTGCTAAAACTCTATGTCTGGGAATTGGTTGAGAACTAGTATCTTGCATAATAGGCACCTTTTCATTTATAAATTTACTATATTTACAAAAACTTTTTTTTCCTATAATTTATTGTAAAATATAGGTAATTTTGTAAACTATGTTAAAATTATTTTGTACATTTTGTAAACTTTGTAAAAAGAGATATTATGCCCAGTAGTGAAAAGCTTCTTATTGGTCCGCGCATCGCCCGATTTAGAAAAACTTTAGGGTTAACTCAATCCCGTATGGCCGAAGATTTAGGCATATCTACTTCCTATTTAAATCTTATGGAGCGTAATCAGAGATCACTATCAGCAAATGTTTTACTTCGTATGGCAGAGATTTATGATTTCGATATTGCTAGTTTTACTGGATCTGGAGATGCTCATCTTGTTGCTGAAGTCTATGAGACTCTGAGAGACCCAATTTTCAAAGGCGACTCTCTTTCAAAAAATGAGGCAGAAGATTTAGTAAATGTGAGTCCAAGCGCTGCTCGATCTTTGATTAAATTATATGGAAAGCATCGCGATACAACATTACGTGCTAGTGAAAATATTAGTGATAGGGATCATGTAGAATTATTAGAGCAATCGTCTCAGGCAGTTGATTCTGTAAGACGGTTTTTACACAAACAGAAAAACTATTTTCCTGCTTTGGATGCTGCTGCGGAAAAGTTAGCTAAAGAATTAGGCTATAATAAAGCCCAAATTGGAATGACATTAACCAAGCGGCTTCAAGAGAAGCATGATATTTCAGTAAGAGTAGTTCCTGTGGATATTATGCCTCAGATGTTGAGATACTTTGACCGTCATTCTAAGCGAATAAATTTATCAGAATTGTTACCGCAGTCTGGCCGTAGGTTTCAGTTAGCCTATCAAATCAGCATATTAGAGTATCGTAATTTAATTGATGAAGTAGTTGATTCTGCTAACTTAAATAGCTCGGAGGCAGAAGGACTTTGCCGTACAACATTGGCAAATTATTTTGCTGCTGCTATTTTAATGCCTTATGACCGGTTTCTCAAAGAAGCGGAAAATAGTAAGTACGATGTTGATCTTTTGTGTCATAGATTTGGTACTAGTTTTGAGCAAACTTCGCATCGCCTTACAACACTTCAAAAACCTGACGCAAGAGGTATACCTTTCTTCTTTATACGTATAGATGTTGCAGGTAACGTTTCAAAAAGGTTTAGTGCAGGACGTTTTCATTTTAGTAGATTTGGCGGTGCTTGCCCAATTTGGAATATACATGAATGTTTCTTAAACCCTGATAAAACGGTTACTCAAATTATTCAGCTACCTGATGATACAACTTACTTCTCTATTGCCAAGATGGTGATTAGAAGTAACGGTACTTATAAAAGCCCTCCTCAAAAATTAGCGATCGGCCTTGGTTGTGACATAGCATACGCACCAAGATTGATTTATGCTCAAAAGTATAATCTTAAAAATCCTCAACCTTCTAAAATTGGTGTTAATTGTTATTTATGTGAACGACCTCACTGCAGACAAAGAGCACACGCACCACTGAATAGAATTATTAGTTTTGATGAAAGAAGGAGAGGGGTAAGCTTGTTTGATTTTTCTGAGACTTAAGTTTTTAATCATGCTAAAATATTAACATAGACATATTTTGTATAAACAAATACAATATCATCGGTGATTGGATAGTATTAGCCGATTACTTAGGAAAATAACAAAAGCGATAGTTAAATATGTCTAAATCTTCAAAGTCTCAAACTCCGATTACTATTGTAAAATCAAAGCGAGTAAGCTGCGATGGTACTGGAGGAGCATTAGGGCATCCTAGAATTTACATTGATATGGGTCAGAATAATACTGCAAAGTGCAAATATTGCGATCAGAGCTTTAAATTACAAATCGCATAGAAAGTTTTTTTAAATTTATTTAGTTAAACACATCCCTTGCTATTGAATAAAATCAATTGGGGGCTCAAAAGAGAATAAACAAGGATTCTCAATGTCAATCACGGCCCCAGTCGATAAAAATTCTCATGTCGTTTTAGTGGATGGGTCAGGGTATATATTTAGAGCTTATCATGCACTTCCGCCTTTAACCCGTAAATCAGATGGTATGCCAATTGGCGCCGTAGCTGGATTTTCGAATATGATCTTTAAATTATTAAGGGATCAAAATGATGAAGATCGTCCAACACACTTTGCTGTGATTTTTGATAAGGGAAGTTACACATTTAGAAATGATATTTATAATGAATATAAGGCTAACCGTTCTGAGACTCCAGAAGACTTAATTCCGCAATTTCCTCTAACTCGTGAAGCAACACGTGCTTTTGGAGCACCTGCTATAGAAATGGAAGGTTATGAGGCCGATGATATAATAGCGACTTATGCTAAGCAGGCAGAAGCTAAGGGTGCTAGGGTTACTATCATCAGTTCAGATAAGGATTTAATGCAGCTTGTATCGAATAAAGTATCCATGCTTGATACGATGAAAAACAAAAGAATAAGCATCCCTCAAGTAATAGAAAAATTTGGTTTGCCGCCTGAAAGAGTAATCGAAATTCAGGCATTAGCAGGAGATTCTGTGGATAATATACCCGGGGTACCTGGTATAGGAGTTAAGACAGCTGTGGTGTTACTCGAGCAGTTTGGAGATTTAGAGACATTACTTCAACGATGTGATGAAATTCCTCAGAAAGGCCGACGAGAAAAAATGATGGCCAACATCGATAATGCTCGAATTTCATTAGAATTAGTAACATTAAAGACAGATGTTGATATAGAATTTCCATTAGAGAATACGGCTGTTACTGACCCAGATATAACTGTTTTATTTGATTTTTTAGAAGAAATGCAATTCAACACTTTAACTAATAGAGTGCGGGTGGCTTTAGGCGAGGGAAATACAAGTGGCATTCGTAAGGATGATAGTAAGCCAGATTTTTTGTCTCCTGGCGCTCTCACTAGTCCTAAAAATATAAATTTTGATGTAACAAAGTATGAATGTATCCAATCAGAGGAGTTGTTGAATAAGTGGATACAACGATGTTTTGATGTCGAGGTAATAGCTGTAGATTTAGAAACCAATAGTCTTGATAGTTCTTCTGCTGATTTAGTAGGAATATGCTTATCCATTGACGATAATGATGCATGTTATATTCCCTTAGGTCACATTGGCACTGGGGATATGTTTGGTGAAGATAAGCCAAAGCAAATTGAATTGTCAGTAGCGATTAAAATGTTAAAGCCACTTTTGGAGTCAGATTCAGTTTTAAAAGTTGGGCAGAACTTCAAATATGATTTAGGTGTTTTGCAAAGATATGGAATAAATGCTGCACCTTATGACGATACAATGTTAATTTCATATTCTTTAGCAGCTGGATTGCATAATCACGGGATGGATGGCCTTTCTGAGCTTCATTTTGGCCATAAACCTATTTCTTTTAAGGAGTTAGTTGGCTCAGGAAAAAATAAGAAAACCTTCGATGAGTTAACGCTTGAGGTAGCTACCCCATATGCTGCTGAAGACGCGGATGTTACACTGCGTTTATGGAAGTATTTGAAGCCTAAGTTAGTGACTGAAAAGGTAAAAACAGTTTATGAAACTTTAGAGCGTCCTTTGCCATCAATAATAGCTCATATGGAAAATGATGGTATTAAGGTTGATAGAACTGAGCTCGCCCGTCTATCCGCATTATTTGCAAAAAAAATGGAACATTTTGAAGCTGAAGCTTATTTGATTTCTGGACAACAATTTAATTTAGGATCTCCTAAACAATTAGGGGAAATCCTTTTTGATAAAATGAATTTGCAAGGTGGCAAGAAAACAAAAACTGGAGCCTGGCAAACAGGGGCGGGCGTTCTAGAAGCATTAGCAGAAAAGGGAGAAGAGCTACCAAAAATCATTCTTGAGTGGCGACATTATTCCAAATTAAAATCGACTTATACGGATGCTTTGGTTCAACAAATAAACCCGAGTACTGGAAGAGTTCATACTAGTTTCTCACTAGCTGCAACTACTACAGGACGCCTATCCTCGTCAGACCCTAACCTTCAAAATATTCCAATACGAACCGAGGATGGCCGTAAAATTAGAGATGCATTCATAGCTGAACCTGGACATTTATTAGTCGCCGCTGATTACTCTCAAATTGAATTACGTTTGTTAGCTCATACTGCTAACCTTCCTACTATGAAGAAAGCATTTTCTGATGGTGTAGACATTCATGCGTTAACTGCATCGGAAATTTTTAATATAAAGCTATCAAATATGGATGCTTCAACTAGAAGGCGAGCTAAAGCTATAAACTTCGGTATTATTTATGGAATTTCTGCATTTGGCTTAGCTAATAATTTAGGAATATCACGTACAGAGGCGAGTGATTATATCAAAAATTACTTTATGAAATTCCCAGGCATTAAAGATTATATGGAAAATGCAAAAGATGAGGCTAGAAAGCATGGTTATGTGCAAACTCTTTTTGGCCGAAGATGTCATATTAAAGGAATTAAAGATAGAAATCCCGCTGTTAGGGGTTTTGCTGAACGACAGGCTATTAATGCCCCAATTCAGGGCTCTGCAGCCGATATAATTCGTCGAGCTATGATAAGGATTCCAAATAGTATAAAGCCCATAGGTGGCTCCAAAATGCTATTACAGGTTCACGATGAACTGATTTTTGAAGTTCCCGAAGCAAATGCTAATGAATTGATTGAAATAGTTACTACAACAATGCAAAATGCGGCAATGCCTGCTGTTGATATATCTGTTCCACTGGTTGTCGAAGCGCATGCAGCAAAAAATTGGAATGATGCGCACTAAGGAATTAATAATATGACGTTTGTCGTTTTAGTCCGTCACGGACAATCGGAATGGAATCTTCAGAATCGTTTTACTGGATGGGTGGATGTGGATCTTACCGATAGAGGAGTAAGTGAAGCTATAAAATCGGGTGAATTAATAGCTAAAGAGGGTATTATATTTGACCAAGCTTTTACTAGTCTTCAACGCAGAGCCATAAAAACATTATGGTTGTCCTTAGAGGCAGCAAATCAATTTCATTTACCTGTAATAAAAGACTGGAGATTAAACGAAAGGCATTATGGAGATTTAACTGGGTGTAATAAACAAGAAACAAGATCTAAATATGGTGAAGAGCAAGTTCATATTTGGAGAAGAAGTTTTGATATACCTCCTCCAAAAATTGATAGAAAAAATAAATATCATCCAATTCATGATGCAAAATATAGTAATTTAAACCCTGAGTTATTACCAACTGGTGAGAGTTTGAAAATGACATGCGACCGCGTATTACCTTACTTTTCAAGTTCAATTGCTCCCCTAATAAACAATAAGAAAAATCTAATTATTTCAGCACATGGAAATAGTCTAAGAGCGATATTAAAATTTCTTTTTAAAGTTACCGACATAGAAATTCCTAATTACGAATTTCCAACAGGAAACCCTCTTTTAATTGAATTTGGTTCTGATATTAATGAAATAGAAACTGCTCGATACTTGGATGCTAAGCGCGCTAAAGTGCTACCGGAGATTTAAACTGGTTAATCATATTAAATGGATGAAAATTGCGCTTGATTTATCAAAAAAACAGTCAGGCAGAACAGCTGATAACCCTTCAGTAGGTTGCATTATAGTAAAAAAAAATAAAATAATTGCAAGCGGGGTAACATCAGATGGGGGTAGGCCTCATGCTGAAACAAATGCTCTCCAGATTGCTGGAAGTGAAGCAAGGGGGTCGACAGTTTATGTAACTCTTGAGCCTTGTTCTCATTACGGACAGACTGAACCTTGTGTTAATGCTTTAATACAAGCGGGTATAAAAAACTGTGTAATTGCAATTATTGACCCAGATAAAAGAGTGAACTGGCGGGGAGCGGCGCTTCTTCAGGAGGCTGGAATTGATACTCTTATAGGAGTTTGTAAAATTGAGGCCTATGAAGTTAATTCAGATTTTTTTAAAAGACATAATATTCATAAGTTTGATGAACTTATATATTAATGAATACTTTGTGATTTATATTATAAATCAAAATATATGGTAGAAATATCTTTCATTACCTCGCCTTTATTAAGATATTATTAACTTATTAAGTGCTAAGCCTTTACTATGAAGACAAAAGCAATTGAGATGCTCATAGAGCCAGGAGCTGAAAAGCTAATTGCTAAAATGGGCCGCCGTTTAAACACAAAGGCACGTTCAAAGATAATTAATCTAATCTTAAGCCATATTAGAGAAGAGTATCATAACTCTGAAATAACTGAATGGTTCTCTGAAATTAGATTTTCAGCCAATAAAAGAACTACTATTCGAATTAATTTAGAAAATGCAGATTATTTAAACTTTATATCCCAAGTCGTAGCTCAAGGTCGTCCTTCTGTAACATTGGAACTAGTCTACTTTGCTGCGGCTAATCTTTCACGCGAAGATTTAGAAAGTTTAGTTTAATGTTTTGAGTTATGTTGAAGTTTTAAGACAATCCTAAACTTTCTTTAAGGGCAAGCTCTTGAGGCATCCCTACTGAATGAAAACCACCATCAACATGATGAGTTTCACCGGTGCAAGATAGGCCTAAGTCAGAAAGAAGATACAAAGCTGCACCTGCAACCCCCATTGGATCAGTGTTATCCTGAAGCGAACTAGCAGCTTTGTTAAACCTAAACATATGTCTGCCTGAACCAATACCTGCAGCAGCGAGTGTTTTAATGGGGCCTGCCGATATAGCGTTTACTCGTATTTGCCTTGGCCCTAAATCAGCGGCCATGTAACGTGTACTTGCCTCTAAAGCAGCTTTTGCTACTCCCATTACATTGTAGTTTGGAATAACTCTTTCAGAGCCAAGATATGTGAGCGTTATCATGGACCCACCATCATTCATTATTTCTGCAGCACGTCTTCCTGCATCCACAAAGCTGTAAGCTGATATGTCCAAAGCTGACTTAAAGCCTTCACGCGTAGTGTTTTCTATGAAACTTCCTGCTAATTGATCCTTACCAGCAAAAGCAATAGCATGAACCAAGAAATCAATTTTACCCCATTCTGTCTCTAATTTTGAGAAAGTAGAGTCCATTGTTTCATCATTTGTCACATCGCATTCACAAAGTATTGAAGAACCTATAGATTCTGCAAGAGGTTTAACACGTCGTAAAAGAGCTTCTCCTTGATAAGTGAAGGCGAGCTCTGCCCCTTGCGAGGATAGCTGACGCGCAATTGCCCATGCAATTGAGTTTTTGTTAGCAACTCCCATCACAAGGCCGCGTTTGCCCTTCATTAAAGTACCAGTTGGAAAATGTTGATCTGCCATTATAGTATCCTTTGTAATATGTGCTGCTAAATAATTAAAAATAGCAGTATTTTAAATTATTTATTATTCAACTTTAGTAAATATTACACTACCATTCGTGCCACCAAACCCAAAACTGTTTGACATTACTGAGGTTAAATTGGTTTCGATCATTTTAGTTACGATATTAACTTTGGGAAGTTCAGGATCTAGCTCTGTTATGTTTATAGATGGTGCAATAAACCCTTTATCCATCATTATTAAACTATAAATGGCCTCTTGAACTCCAGCAGCGCCTAAGCTGTGTCCAGTTAAACATTTAGTAGCTGATATATATGGACAATACTCTTTAAAAACTCGATCAATTGCACCTGTTTCAGCAACGTCCCCTACTGGTGTCGAAGTTGCGTGAGGGTTAATATAGTCAATTTTTGATATTCCTCTTGTTTTAGCATCATCTAATGCCATTCGCATCGCTCTTTCCGCACCTTCACCAGACGGTGCAACCATGTCATACCCATCAGATGTAGCGGCATAACCTGTTACTTCAGCATATATTTTAGCACCTCTTGCAATGGCATGGTCATAATCCTCTAAAACTACCATTCCTGCTCCACCTGCTATAACAAAGCCATCGCGACTTATATCGAATGCTCTTGAAGCAGTTTCTGGAGTGTCATTATATTTGCTACTCATGGCACCCATCGCATCAAAAAGTGACGACATTGCCCATTCAACTTCTTCGCCTCCTCCCGCAAACATTATATCTTGTTTCCCCCATTGTATTTGTTCACAAGCAGCGCCAATGCAATGTAGTGATGTGGTGCATGCCGATGTGATGGAATAATTTACACCTTTAATTTTAAAGTGCGTAGCTAATGTGGCGGATACAGTAGACGACATTGCTTTAGGAACTGCAAACGGCCCAATGCGCTTGGGTGAAATATTTTTACGTGTTATATCTGCTGCCCTTACAATTTCTATTGCACTTGGACCACCTGAACCGGCTATTATACCCGTGCGATTACTAGAAACCTGATCCTCACCTAATCCAGCATCATCAATAGCCTGTTGCATTGAAATTGCACTCCACCCAGCTGCATCGCCCATAAAGCGGTACGATCTTTTTGGTATATAATCTTTTGCTATGAGTGTTGGCCGACCTGATATTTGACTACGAAAACCGAGCTCGGCCATTTTTTCATCTTTTGTAATCCCTGAAATACCATTTTTAAGACTTTTGGCGACTTCGTCTTTATTGTTACCAATACAAGAAACTATTCCAATGCCAGTTATTACTACTCTACGCATTATAATACCTCTTTTTTTGTACTTTCAGGCATGAATAATCCAACACGCAAGTCATCTGCTTTATAAATTAAATTATCATCAGAGTACATTCTTCCATCTGCTATACCTAGTACAAGTTTTCTTCTAATTACTCTTTTGAGATCTATTTCGTATCTCACTTTTTTTACATCTGGAGTAACTTGCCCAGTAAATTTTACCTGACCGACACCAAGCGCTCTTCCTCGTCCAGGTGAACCTGACCAACCTAACCAAAAACCTACTAGTTGCCACATTGCATCTAAACCTAGACATCCTGGCATAACAGGATCGCCTATAAAGTGACAATCAAAAAACCAAAGGTCTGGGCTTATTCCAAGTTCTGCTATTAAGCTCCCTTTAGAAAAAGGACCATCATCTATACCAATATGAGTAATCCTATCAAGCATTAGCATTGGCGGAGCTGGTAATTTTGCATTCCCTGGTCCGAAAAGACTTTCTTCACCGCTTATTATTAAGTCATCATAACTATATTCTGATTGTATTTTTTTCATGCTAATAATGCCTTGTTTACTAATATTTTATGTTAAAGAAGTGAACTGTAAACTCAAGCTTGAATAAGGCTTTTATTTATTTTTAGTAATCTTATTTTTTTTATCATACTTAGTAATCATATTTTTAGCTGGTGGCCAGTCAGGTCGTATTTCTAAAGCTAAAGCTAAATCTTCAAAAGCTCTATTTAAAAACCCCAAACTATCATAAGCTATGGCTCTGTTGTAGAGGGCTTCAGGTAGTTTTTCTGTTCCTATTTTTATGGCTTTGGTTGCAGCTTCAACTGCTAGCTTATATTGTGTGGTATAAATTCTACTCGCTGCCAAATTAATGTATATTTCTGATAATTGGGGCTGGGTCAATGCAGCTTTGGTATATTGTTCTTGTGCCTTTAGATATTCACCTCTTCTCATTAATAAAATACCAAGGTTAACATGAGTTGCAGCTTTGTTTTTTTTTGATAAGGGCTCTTTGAGTGCTTTGTAACATACATTAATTGCAGTTAGTTTGCTTGTAGTTGCAACTTTTGTATTGATATAGCATTCATTTGCTATGCCTCCTCCATGAACAATTATTTGAGCATATACTTCATTGGAAAACATAAGAAAAAATAATAAAATCAAATTAGAATTTTTAGTCAATTTAATTTTTCTCATAAAGTACTTCAATCTTATTTTTAGGGCCATTTAACAACCGGGGGCATAGAACTTAGAATAGTTTTAATATTCCCACCTGTTTTCAAACCAAATGTGGTTCCTCTATCCCAAAGAAGGTTAAACTCAACATATCTACCTCTTTGTACTAGCTGTTCTTCCCTATCTTCATCTGTCCATTTATCTAACATTCTGTTTCTTACAATATTAGCATATGTATTTTTAAAGTGGATACCTAAGTCTTTTGTAAAAGTAAAATCTGCTTCCCAATCACCACTATTTAATCTATCGTAAAATATGCCACCTACTCCTCGCGGTTCTGAACGGTGGTGTAAAAAAAAGTAGTCATCACACCATTTTTTAAATTTATCATAATCAGCTACTGAATGTTTTTCGCAAACTGCACGCATTCCAGCATGAAAATTTAATGCATCCGAAGACGTTTGAGTGCGGTCTTTAGCTTGAGTTGGAGTTAAGTCCCCACCTCCCCCAAACCAACCTTGGGTAGTTACAATATATCTTGTATTAAAGTGAACGCTTGGAACATTTGGGTTTCTCATATGGGCAATTAAAGAGATTCCTGCTGCCCAAAACCTTGGGTCTTCTTTGGCTCCTGGAGTTTTCTCTCTCATTTCGCCTTCAAACTCACCGTTTACGGTTGAAATATGAACCCCACATTTTTCAAATAGGCGACCGCGGAGCATTCCCCCTGTTCCACCACCTCCATTTTTTTCATTTCGTGACCAATCTTCATAAACAAATTTTCCTGGCGTATTTCCATAAAGATTTGCAGGGGCCTCTTTTTCAAGTTCTTCAAATTCAGAGCATATAATGTCCCTGAGTTTTTTAAACCAAACTGTTGCTTTTGTTTTTTTTATATTTTGCAATTTATATTCCTATTCGAATAAGGAAATTTATATTTTAACGTTTATATCTGAATAAATCTTTGGTCTATGAGAAATTTCTTTAAAGATGCATTATTATTTAGGTAAGCATTTTAATTGTCGTAATCCTTCATAAGCAGATATTACAACTGATGTTGCTAAGTTGAAACTTCTCATACCTGTCGCTATAGGTATAATAATTTTTTCGTCTGAAGCTGAATGCACTGTTTCAGGAACTCCAGCGCTCTCTCGCCCAAAAATTAAGCGGTCATCTTTTTGGAACTGAAAATCGTTTAAAGGGGTTAATCCTTTTGTTGTTAATAACACTAATCTTCCAGATTCGGGAACTTCAAGAAATTTCTCCCAGCTTTTATGTCTCACAATTCCTTGAGTTGTTCCATAATCCATCGCTGCAAGTCGAATTGCCTTGGAGGTAAGAGGAAACCCGCAAGGTTCTATAACCTCTAAGTCTATGTTAAAACATGCACAAGAACGCATAATTGCGCCAAAATTTCCAGCTATATCCGGTTGGTAAAGAATAATTTTCATAAATATGTACCCTAATAAATGAGTCGCATTGCGTCGTTTTAGCGCGAATAAACTATGGATGTTCTGTTCACATATATATAGAACGCAGTACATAATAACGCTACAGTAAATTACAAACTGATAATGTACCGAAGAGGAGTGGGCAGATTATGTCCGATGATAAAAAATTAGATATACCTAGTGCAGTCGAAGACGAAGGTAAACGAGATTTTATTTTTATAGCCACAGGAGCTGCCGCAGCAGCCGGTGCCGTTTCTTTAGGATGGCCGCTGGTAGCACAGATGGGCAAGGCAGCTGATACATTGGCAGCTGGATCTATAGAAATTGATGTATCTAAAGTTGCCGAAGGGCAACAGCTTAAAATGCTCTGGAGAGGTAAGCCTGTATTTGTAAGACACAGAACTCCAGCAGAGATAAAGATTGCAGAGGATACACTCATTAGTGATTGCCCAGACCCTGAAGAAGATAGCGCACGCTTGATTGCTAAGCCTGACGGGTCCATTGATCCACGTTATCTAGTGATGATCGGAGTTTGCACCCATTTTGGGTGCATTCCAGTAGGAGAGTCCGGAGATTTTAATGGCTGGTATTGCCCTTGCCATGGATCCCATTACGATACTTCTGGCCGAATACGTAAAGGCCCGGCTCCTAAAAATATGGAAATTCCTGAATATAAATATGTTTCAGATACAGTTATTAAGGTAGGTTAAATATGAGCGGACATCCTTCTACATACGAACCCAAATATGCTGCAACCAAATGGCTTGACACTCGTCTTCCTATTGTCCGAATGGGTGCGGACTTTATGACTTTTCCATCTCCAAGAAATTTGAATTATTGGTATACATTTGGAGGTATTCTAACGTTATGCTTAGCCTCCCAGATAATAACAGGTATTATTCTGGCTATGCATTACGTACCACATGTCGACCTTGCCTTTGATTCTGTTCAACGTATTCGACGTGATGTACCATTTGGGTGGCTTTTGCAGCCTATGCATGCAGTTGGTGCTTCAATGTTTTTTCTAGCAGTTTATGTGCATATGTTTAGGGGTCTTTACTATGGTTCTTACAAAGCACCGAGAGAGGTTTTGTGGATAATAGGTTGTTTGATTTACTTAATAATGATGGCAACTGGATTTTTAGGATATACACTACCATGGGGACAAATGTCCTTTTGGGGAGCAACAGTTATCACTGGTTTCTTTGGGGCAGTACCTGTTGTGGGTGAAAGCTTGCAGCAATGGTTATTGGGCGGTTATGCCGTTGACAATGCAACCCTAAATCGCTTTTTTGCGCTTCACTATTTGTTGCCATTTGTGATCGCTGGTCTTGTAGGTTTGCATGTTTGGGCTTTACATCATGTTGGTCAAAATAATCCGATAGGAATTACAACAAAAACTAAACAGGATACACTTAGTTTCCACCCTTATTATACTATTAAAGATGGTTTTGCAGTTGTAGTTTTTCTACTAATTTTTGCTTTCTTTATATTTTATCAGCCTGATGCATTAGGGCATGCTGATAATTATATTGAGGCTGATGCGCTTAAGACACCACCTCATATAGTACCGGAGTGGTACTTTTTGCCTTTTTACGCAATACTTCGTGCTGTTCCTGATAAGCTTCTTGGAATTGTACTTATGCTCGGAGCAATAGTCGTACTCTTTGTGCTACCTTGGCTTGATACCTCAAAAGTACGATCAATGAGGTTTCGCCCTGTAGCAAAATGGTTCTTTTGGATTTTCTTGTTTTTCTGCTTCATATTAGGCTGGTGCGGTGCTGAAACACCTGATAATATTGCCATACCTTTTGGAGTAGATGCAGCGGGACAAGTTCGAGGGCTGAACTTCACTTGGCTATCACGGATTGCTACTATTTATTATTTTGCGTATTTTGTTTTAATACTGCCTATTCTGGGTCTTGTAGAAACCCCAAAGGATCGCCCAGATTCTATTACAAAAGCAGTTCTAGGTGACACTAAACATACAGCTATTCTTCCAGCTGAATAGGGATTTAAGATGATTTTTAATGTTAAGATAATATTTGTCACAGCAGCTCTTTTTATCATAACCTTTTCAGGTCAGGGATATGCCGCTGGTGGTAGTAATACAGGTGACTATAAAATGGTGCATAAGCAATGGCAATTTAATGGTGCCTTTGGGACTTATGACAAAGCATCTGCTCAACGTGGATATCAGGTATATCGAGAAGTTTGTTCATCATGTCATCAATTAAAACACTTGTCGTTTAGGCACCTAGGTGACCAAGGAGCTCCTTTTTATGATGAGCGTTATCCAAATCCAAATGATAACCCTTTGGTAAAGAATTTTGCTGCTGACTGGAGCATAGAAAGTATAGATGGAGAAACTGGTGATATTCTAGACCGACCTGGAGTTCCAGCTGATAAATTTCCTGCGATATACCCCAATGATGCTGCAGCTAGAGCTAGTAATGGTGGCGGACTTCCCCCTGATTTATCAGTTATAGTATCAGCAAGAAATGGAGGCGCTGATTACATTTATAACCTTTTGTTAGCTTATGAAGCTGAAATGCCAAAAGATATGGTTATGGGCCCAGGTTTGAGTTATAACCCAGTCATGGATGGGGGGGCTATTGCTATGGTTGCTCCGTTATCTGAAGACTTAGTAGAGTATGCTGATGGTACAAAAGCGACAGTAGAACAAATGGCCGCAGATGTAACTGAATTCTTAGCATGGTCGTCTGACCCAAAAATGGAACAGAGAAAAAGTACGGGCCTTATGACAATGCTATATTTAACCATTCTTGCAATATTGCTTTGGTTTTCTTATAAGCGAGTTTGGAAAGACGTTGAACATTAAACATTTTTGTATTTTGTAAAAATCAACCGCCGTTTCATTACAGGCGGTTTTTTTTTGAGATTTAGTTGATTATTATGAGTGAATGGATTTTAGGAATAATTGGAGGTTCTGGTTTATACAACATAGAAGGACTTGAAAATAAAGAATGGATTTCTATTGATAGCCCTTGGGGCGAACCTTCAGACTCCATATTATTTGCGGAACTAAATGGTATAAAACTTCGATTTTTACCTCGACATGGTCGAGGTCATAGCCTTGCCCCCAGTGATATTAATTATAGGGCTAATATTGATATTTTAAAAAGAGCAGGGTGTACTGACCTTCTTTCACTATCAGCTGTTGGTTCTTTGCGCGAAGATTACCGTCCAGGTGATTTTGTTATAGTGGATCAATTTATTGATAGAACTTTTAAACGCGAAAAAAGTTTTTTTGGTTTAGGGTTAGTTGCTCATGTATCTCTTGCAAATCCAGTTTGTAGTCGGCTTGCTCAATTTGCTACTAAGGCAGCTCAATCGGCCGGTGTAAAAGTTCATAACAAAGGAACATACTTGGCAATGGAGGGGCCACAGTTTTCAACTAAAGCAGAAAGTAATTTATATAGAAATTGGGCTTGTGATATTGTTGGAATGACAAATATGCCAGAAGCAAAACTTGCTAGAGAAGCAGAAATTCCATACGCATCTATTGGGATGGTCACAGATTACGATTGTTGGCGCGAAAATGAAGACAATGTGGATGTTGCGGCTGTCATGGAAGTCTTAAAGGAAAACGCCTTGATGGCTTCGAGTACAGTACGTGAGATATCAAAAATTATAAAAGATTATGGATTAAGAGATAATGGGTTAGAAGGTATTGAGACAAACTTAGAATTTGCCATTGTTACTCCTCCCGAAAGCCGAGACACACGATTGGTAGCAAAACTTGATGCCATAGCTGGGCGAGTTCTAAATTAAATTTTAAGTTCGCCATTTTAAGGTCGTCGCTTTTACAGGATTTTGAAATTCTCGCCCTTTTTTAATGCAATCATTCCATTCCTTTTTGATAGCGTAATACCATTTTGCTTGGGTGTTGGCATCATCTATTAGCATCATTTTGGGATTGTAAGCTAGGCCAAGCTGTTGAAGTTTAATAATGTTTGCGTCTTGGTGAATAAATTTTCTAGTAAAGATTTTTAATAATGGTGATAGTATTTTTATAATATTTAAATCAGTGAAAAATATTTGGCGTATTTCTGTTTTACTCTCACTTATTGGGGTTACTATTGTAATAGATAGGAGAGTTTTTTTACCAATTTTTATTTCCTCAGTTCTGAAGCCTGGTATTTGAAAGACAATTTCGGTGAGTGGTTTGCCTCCAAGTAGCTTGTAGGCAAAACTATTTGATGATGGGGGATGCGGTTTCATGGTGAAACCAAATAAAAAAGGTTCAAAATGCTTGACTTTATCGTGTATTTTTTTTGGTGACCTCCACCACCATTGCTTATGAACATAAGGGCCATGTGCAGGATCTATCAAACCAATGACTGCATGATCAATATTACATTCTAATACGCAGCTATAATCAATAATTGCATTTTTTGTTGAAAATGGAAGATTATAAGGTTGGATATAAGGTTTGTTTGTAAAGTTATTATCATTTGCTAAGTAAACCCATATTAAGTTATCTTGCTCTTTTGTTATGTAAGTTGGGACTGAGATTCTTTCTGAATTAAACTTTTGATCTTCTGTTAAAGAAGGTATTAGTTTGCAGACACCAGAATCCACATCGAACCTCCAACCATGGTATGGGCATTCAACTGTATTTCCTATAATGCACCCTTCTGATAATGGTGCAGCACGATGTGGACATATATCTCTCATAATGAAAATAGAGCCATTTTTACGCCTACCAACAACTAAAGGTTGGTCTGCAATCACTTTTCTTTTCATTTTTCCTAATTTTATTTCTTTGGAAGTTCCTATGAAGTACCAAGTGTTAAATAAGAAATTATTTTCATGAATTTCTGTCATAAAGTTGCCATATCTAACACTTGGTGTGCCGTTAAACCATTATTTCGTAAAGATCTAATGCTAGTGTCTAATCCGCGTTTTGAAAGTTTATCACCATATTTATTATTTAGAACTGGATGATGATGGTATTTTGGTGTTGGCCAATTACTTATTTTTTGAATTAAAACGTGTATGTGTGTTGATTCATACAAATCATGACCGCGAACTACATGGGTTATATCTTGGTAACAATCGTCATGTGTCACGGCTATATGATATGATACTCCTATATCTTTTCTTGCAATAATAGGATCAAGTTTTTTCTTTTCCACAGCGTCCATCAATGCAATCTTTGAATTTATTTTTTTTTCTTCTCCAGAGCTTGTTTCTATAAATGTAAGCTCTTGATCCTTTAGGTATTGCATAGACTTTTTTAGATCCAACCTAATAGAATTTGGTATAATGGGTTTACTATTACCCTCTTTAAAGTGATCTAAATAGCCATTAATGTTTGTTCCTTTATTTTTTGGTAATAAGCCGTCCCTTATATTTCCCCGTGTCAAGGGGCATTCATAAGCAAGTCCTAAATTACAAAGGTTTTTTATGATTTTGGCATAATCATAATAATGTTTACTTTGTATCTTTACGGGTAATGGCCAATCAAACCCAAGCCAGTCCAAATCTCGATAGATTTCGAGTGTGTATTCGTTTGTGCAACGAGTATGGTCTATATCTTCAATACGAAGTAAGCAACTAAAGTTCTGAGCTTTTGCAAAATTAAAAGCTACTTTGGCTGCAAAAGCATGTCCTAAATGCAACCTTCCAGTTGGTGATGGGGCAAACCGAGTAACCATAATACTAATCCTATATTTTAACTTAGGTTGAGGCTTGTAACTTTAGCTTTATTTTTTTACTCGTATTCACCTATTAGATATTTACTTTTAATGCAATGTTGACGTCATTCATAAAAGAGAGGAATAGGGTGCTATGGATACTACAATACGCTCATCACTTTTAACTTTAACATTCATAGCTGTGATTACATCTTTGTATTTTACACGCGATTTGATATCTCCAATAGCACTTGCAGTATTCATTTGGCTTATAATTGATGCTTTTGCTAGTTGGATAGACAGCCTATCCAGAAGGATACCTTATTGGGTGGCACTCATTATAGCAATTATGACTGTTGTAATTTCACTTGCTGGAATAACTGTTGTTGTGATTGACACCGCTGGAGACCTTATTGACCAAGCACCAATTTACGAAGCACGTTTAGATGATTTGTTTAAGTGGGCTTCAAGTTTTCTTGGTTATCAGGAAGAAAATATTTCAAATTTTATATCAGGTTTGAATTTAGAATCTAAAATTAACTCTAGTTTGATTGGTTTTGCCGGTTCAGTGCAAAGCGTTTTATCTGATTTTGTTACTATTTCAATTTATGTGGCTTTCCTCTTTGCAGCTCAAGCTTCATTTCCTCAAAAAATTGAATATTTATTTAGGAAGAAATCTTCGAAATTAAAGGCAATTAAGATTTTTGAAAGTATTCGCAGTTCAGTTAAGAGGTATGTAAGTGTTCAGACTATTATAAGTCTAATTCAAACGATACTTTCTTTTGCTTTAATGTCTATTTTAGGATTGGAAAATGCATTATTTTGGTCTCTCGTTATTTTTATCCTCAATTATATACCAATTGTGGGTGGTTTAGCGGCAATTGTGTTACCCGTAGCTTTTGGTGTTATGCAGTTTGAATCTTTAACTCCAATTTTAATTCTTACTATTGGTTTATTTGCAGTCCAATTTATTATAGGTAATACAATTCAGCCAAAAATGATGGGAGATAGTTTAAACCTTTCCGCCCTAGTGGTGGTGTTGTCTTTAACTCTTTGGTATGCACTATGGGGCGGCGTGGGTGCTTTTCTTTCTGCTCCTTTAACGGTTATAGTTATGATCGTATTTTCTCAGTTTTCAACAACGCGTTGGGTAGCCGTTTTATTATCTGCTGATGGCATGCCTGGTGCTGCTAATCGGACTTAAATTACATGATTTTCTCAAAAACTTCATTGCCCATATAATTCTGAGAGTTTAGAGCACTAGAATGAATAGTATTTTATATGTAGCACTAGGAGGTGCTTTAGGCGCTAGTGCACGTTATTCTTTGAGTTTATTCATTTCGAAGTTTTATGTATCAGATTATCCTTTAGGCACAATTACTGCAAATATCTTGGGAAGTTTTTTCATGGGTATTCTCGTGGGCTGGCTTTCATCAAAGGTCAATGATGTAAGCAACCTTATGCTTTTTCTTGGAGTTGGTCTTTTAGGTGGATTTACAACTTTTAGTGCTTTTTCTCTTGAAGCCTTCACAATGTATGAAAAAAAAGATTATGGCTTACTCATTTCATATATTAGTTCTTCGGTTTTGTTTTCTTTAGTGGCTTTAATCATTGGTCTAATATTGGCACGTAAAGTATTAGGCACATGAGTTTAGTTCAAAATATAACTGTTGATGATGTTGAGTCAGGATCACGTCTTGACCGTTGGTTTAAAAAACGGTTTCCGCACATTCCCCATGGTAAAGTTGAAAAATTACTTCGTACAGGTCAATTGCGCGTGGATGGTAAACGCTCTAAGGGAAACTTAAGAATTGAAAGCGGCCAAGTCATTAGGGTTCCTCCATTACCGGAACCGTCTAAAGTAAAGCCCAAGGATCAGGTAAGCTCTAAAGAAGCAGATTTTTTAAGATCAATTATAATATATGAAGATAGCGATTTAATTGCCTTAAATAAACCTCATGGAATAGCCGTACAAGGTGGTACTGGAACATCAAAGCATATTGACGGAATGCTAGCTGTTTTGGGAGAAGGATGTAGGTTAGTGCATCGCCTAGACCGGGATACATCTGGAGTTTTGATAATTGCTAAAAACTTATCTACTGCTAAGTCGCTAGGTAGTGCTTTCCAAAGCAGAAAAGCCAATAAAATTTATTGGGGAATAACTAATGGGGTTCCAAAACCTTCGAGCGGCGAAATTAAAGGCTATATAGCAAAAGGACGTTTGGACAACAGGTTTGGAAATAAGCATGAGGGCAAAGAAATTATGGAAGCTGTTCACCATGGTGCTAAAGGTGCAAAATACTCTAAAACTTTATACCATACTGCTTCAAAAGCTGGTCAACGTTTAGCATGGGTTGTGATGAAGCCTCTGACGGGCAGAACACATCAGTTACGGTTACATATGCAATTACTTGGAGTACCTATAGCGGGTGACCCTAAATATATGACTGATAGGCCATTACCAGGTGGAATAGAAAATTCATTGCATTTACATGCTCGCTCTATAATTTTACCAATTAAAGGTAAGGAAAGTTTATATATAGAAGCCCCATTACCTCCACATATGAATGATGCATTTAAAACTTTGGCTTTTGAAACTACTGACCCTATTATAAATTGGGACGATATTTCTGATGGCTAAAAAACATTCAAAGCGGTTTTACAGGAATGTGACTACGGCAAAGGCTGAAGAAGGCTGGGTTGTTAAACTTGACTCTTTTATTTTAAAAACTCCCGGTAAAAAAAACCTTTATCTACCTAATCAAGATTTGGCTTTACTGGTTGCAAATGAATGGAAAAAACAAGACGAATATATTCGTCCGTCATTAATGCCATTAACACGACTTTTCAATGTGGCTGTAGAGCAAACTCCTGATAATAGAGCAATATTAATAGCGGAAGCTCGGAAATATGGGGAGACTGATACACTGTGTTATCGTGAAGATAAGGTAAGACTTCATAGTGAAGAGCAAGAAAGAAAATGGACCCCAATTCTTGAATGGGCGG
>CAJQGR010000023.1 GCA_905477785.1 uncultured Hellea sp. | reverse complement strand
CAAGTTTTAGACCGGAGCAAATTCCTTCAATTATAGAGGATATAAATGCCGCAGGGTATGGGCTAACTTTCGGTTTGCATACTAGGCTTGATAAGAGAGTAGAATTCATTTCAAATAGTGTGAAAGTTGGAAATATATATATAAATAGAAATCAGACTGGAGCAGTTGTTGAATCCCAGCCTTTTGGCGGCGAGGGCCTATCAGGAACTGGACCAAAAGCGGGAGGGCCGCGATACGTTAAGCGGTTTACTACTTCAGAGAACTCTTCAGTAAAACAACACCCGAGAAAGAATATGGCTGCCTGTATTAGAGAAATGAATGGGCCAACGGGGGAGTCTAATAAAACTTATAATTATCCTAGAGGTAAAATCCTTTGTCTGGGGCCTGAGCCAAGTGACGTTAAAAAACAAATTAGTATTGCTCAGCTGAATGGATGTGAGGCTATCTTAAGAAAAAGTTATTTGGAAAATGATGAAAGTTTTTCATACCTTGAGACATTAATTGACATACAAGCAGTTGCTTTTTGGGGAAATAGCAGAAATTTAAAGAAAATTCGTATTGCTTTATCAAAAAGACACGGACCTATAATTCCACTAATGCTTGAAGAAAATATGAGTGAGCAGTGTATAATTGAAAGACATATTTGTATTGATACGACTGCTGCAGGCGGGAATGTTACCTTGCTGTCAGGGGTTAGCTCTTTACCGGCATAGCAAAGACATTAGCTAATTGAATCTTTGAATAATCCGAAAAGTCCTGCGCCAAAATTAGTAATGCGTCGTTTGCTATTTTGTTTTAAGTTGTTGAACATGACCATAGAGTTATGAACGGTTGATCTTTCTAATTCTTTAAATGCCATTTCCCAACCCTCAAAAGCTCTTTCATTAATTTCGTTTTCATAAAGAATTTCTACATTAGTATGTCGAGGGTCTATTTTTATTTTTTCGTATAAGGAGCGTACAGCATTTTCTTCTCCTTCAATAATTTGTAAAAAACTATTACCATCATAGTATAAATGCCCAGTAAGGTCATTAAGCTTATTTTTTGTATGTGATGAATTAAGTATTTCTAAAATAGTCGACTGATCAAGTGTATTAGGTGTGTTGCTTATGTATATTAGCTCAATCATAAATTCCCCAAATTATGTATAACTAACTGTTATCCAACAAATATTATTAGGTCAAGCGGACTAGAATTTATTTTATTAAGACACATATTTCCGAACTTTTTAAAAGGATAATGCGTACTCACAATATGAATAAAAAATTCCCAGATAACTTCATTCCTTCCACGCGAAGAGAGGACGCCGGCTGTATTACAGACTCCGAGCTGGTGGCTATGGCCTGGGACGATGAGACAAGCTTTGATAACATAAAAGCTCAATCTGGTTTGGCAGAAAAAGAAATTATCAAAATTATGAGAAACCATATGCAACCAAGTAGCTTTCGTATGTGGAGAAAACGTGTGAGTGGTCGAGCTAGTAAGCATGCCGCGAAACTATTTTGAATTATTTTGCTTAGATTAATGCTTTATTGTGGATACTAAAGAAAACGCACCCTCTATTGTATGGTTTAAGCGAGATTTGCGAGTGCATGATCACATGCCGCTTTATCTGGGTAGTAAATTCGATCAAATTATTCCACTATATATTATAGAGCCTGATTACTGGAAGCTGCCTGATACTTCCGGGCGCCAATGGCTATTTATTAAAGACAGTCTCGAGGATTTAAATGATAAGCTTACCGCTTTAGGTGCGCCATTATTTATATATAAGGGAAAGGCCGAGGAGATTTTAGAGAAGCTAATTTTAGAAACTAAAGCAAGGTCAATTATATCCCATCAAGAAACAGGTAATTTTTGGACATATCAGCGTGATCTACGGATTAAGAGTTTAGTTAAGAAATATAATTGTGACTGGAAGGAATATGCCCAATTTGGAGTGAAGCGCGGATTGATAAATAGAGAAGGCTGGGCAAAAAAATGGGATCATTTTATGTCCGCTGAACCAGTGCCAACGCCAAGCTCACTTGTGCCATATTTTAAAAAACCAACTTTCAATATTCCAACACAAGAGGAGCTTGGATTGAAAGATGTCTGCCCCGGGCGCCAAAGAGGAGGCCATGAAGAGGCCATTAAAACCCTGAACAGTTTCCTTGATGAAAGGGGTAAAAATTATCAAAAGGGAATGAGTAGTCCCATAACTGCACAATGGGAGTGCTCCCGCATGTCGACATTTTTATCATCTGGAACGATTTCTATGAGAGAAACTGCGCAGTCGGTTTGGCTGCGCCAAAGAGAATTAAAGCACATGGCTAGTGAAGGCCAACCTGTAGGTAGTTGGAGAGGCTCAATGTCTTCTTTTAATGGAAGGTTACATTGGCATTGCCATTTTATTCAAAAACTCGAAGATGCACCGAGACATCAGTTGGAAGCTATTCACCCCTTTTATAATGACTTGAGAGATAACCCTTTCAACAATCCCGAAGCACGTATTCGTCTAAAGGCTTGGAGTGAGGGCAAAACTGGATTCCCCTTTGTTGATGCTTGTATGCGGTCTTTAAATTATACAGGATGGATAAACTTCCGAATGCGGGCGATGCTTATGGCTTTTTCTAGTTATCACCTCTGGCTAGACTGGCGCGCGGCAGGTTCAGCTCTTGCTAAAAAATTTACAGACTATGAGCCTGGAATTCACTGGCAGCAAGTCCAGATGCAATCAGGAACAACTGGGATTAATACTTTACGGGTTTATAACCCAGTAAAGCAAGGTTATGATCAGGACCCTACTAACGCTTTCACTCGCGAATGGTTATCTGAACTAGTTGATGTCCCAGACTCTTTCATTCAAGAGCCATGGAAGTGGCCGGATTATGAGCAAAATACCAGCCATGAATATCCACAGAGAATTGTGGATCACTTAGAGGCCGCAAAAACAGCTAAAGCACAAATATATGCAATTCGTAAAAAACAAGGGCATCGCGAAATTGCAAAAAACATTTATGACAAACATGGTAGCCGTAGATCACAAAACCCTAAAACTAAGATAAGGCACTAAGTATGGCCATGGTAGCAACTCGAGAGGAGGGTCTAAACCGGCTGGATATTTTTTTAAATATATCGGGTTCGAATTATACCCAGTTCCGTAATTATGATTATGGCCCAAACAACCATAAATCAGTTTCTCTATTATCTCCTTATCTGAGGCATCGCCTAATAACAGAAAGAGAAGTTGTCTCAAGTGTGTTAGCTAAGCATAGTTTACGGGATTCTGAAAAATATATACAAGAAGTGTTTTGGAGGTCATATTTTAAGGGCTGGATGGAACATAGACCATATGTTTGGGAACAATATAAATCTGTACTCAACAATCAGCTAGGCTTAATAAGTAAAAATAAATTTTTAAATAAAGCTTATGAGCAAGCCCTTGCAGGACAAACAGGAATTGAATGTTTTGATTTTTGGATAAATGAACTCTTAGAGACGGGTTACCTTCACAATCATTCACGCATGTGGTTTGCGAGTATATGGATTTTTACTCTCAAATTACCATGGGTTCTCGGAGCTGACTTTTTCCTTTGTAATTTAATTGATGGTGACGCTGCTAGTAATACCCTATCTTGGAGATGGGTAGCAGGCTTGCATACCAAGGGAAAACACTACCTTGCGAGAGCTGATAATATAGAGCGATTTACATCCGGTAGATTTGCTCCGTATGGTCAATTGGTTGAGGAGGCTAATGCTTTAGAAGAAGAAAATGATTTTATTGATGCTAGATTACCAACGACACACCTTAAAGATGCAAAAGAATATTTACTCCTCATTCATGAGGACGATTGTCAAGCGGATGGCTATTTCTCAGAAAACTTAAATATCTCAGCAGCTATTGGACTACAGTCAACAGCATTGAGGTCGGTTAATAAAGTAAGTAAAAATGTATCGGAATTTGCTAGAGGTGCTTTAGAAAGTTCACTTTTTAAATATGGCCCAAATAATAAAATAATAGAACAAGATTGGGGCCGAGAATTAACTTCCGCATGTAAAAAGCACGGTATTAGTAACATTTTGATGCCCTATGCACCAGCAGGCCCAACGGCGGATGCAATAAAAAAAGCGGGGCCAGCACTAAAAGAAAACCAAATAGAGATATCTTATGTATTAAGAGAGTGGGATAAAAAGATCTGGCCATTTGCAAACAAAGGCTTTTTTAAGGTTAAAAAGAAAATTCCAAAAATACTAGAGAGTTTAAATATTAGATCACTATAGGCGCCTATCGACTACCAGTCGTCATCCATCGCCTGCTCTCTTTTTCTATTTTTAATTTCTTCTCTAAGGGCATCTTTCTTTTTTTGAGCCTCAATCTTAGCTTCCTCAATCCGTTTTTGCCTAGCTTCTTCAGCTAACCTTTTTTCTTCTTCAGCCCTAGCTAAGGCTTCAGCTTCTGCGCGCCTATCAGCAGCGGCTCTTGCTCGAGCCTCAGCCGCTCTTCTTTTATCTGAGGCTTGCCTCGACTTTTCCCTTGCTAAGGCGCTCTCTCTTTGTTCAGATTTAACACGCCTATCTCTTGCTGCAGCAGAAAAAACGGACGCCTCAACTGTCACTTGATAACCAGCCTCTGTTTGACTGGAGCTTATTAACTTAAAGCTTTGGACTTGCCCTTTTGTGGAGGTGTTTATACCACGATTAGAGACGTTTGCCGTTCCTTGAAAATTAGACTTTTGTGCACCCGCACTAACAGAGGCGGCCTGAACTCTTTGAGTTGAATTACCCTCTAGCTCAGCGACATCTTTTTCTGGGACTTCGGATCCCTCTTTATATTGTCGTTTTTTAGCTTTAACTTTTCCTTGTGTGTCAACACGCCCGGCCATTGCATTTGCAGACTCATAGCTAGATGTGCTTGATACATCAGCCGAGGTTACATTTGAATTTTCATTAGCTGAAATAGTAATGCCATTTACCTGAGAAACAGCCAAGGCAAGTGCATCATTGATTGCGGCTTGCCTTGTGTTTCCAGAACCCTCAGTGGTTACAACAACTACATCTGGGTTCTCTTGGGCTCCAACATCCATAAGCGAGATGAGTAAAAACCCAGTAAAAACTACAAGATAAGTTAAAAGCTTATTCATGATATATCCTATTAAAGATCTCCAAGCATATCGTCAGCTTCAGATGTATCAATTTCATTCTTCTTAGAGAAATCAGATAATGCTTTATAGCTTGTTTGTGATTTTTTAGCATATTTTGGTAAGTTTTTAGCTACAAAAAGACCAGTTCCTAAGGTTTTCTTAAGCTTTGGTAACTCTCTCATACCCGCCCCCTTCATTGTGGAGCTAGCGGATGAGGCCCATTTTTTTATTTCAGGTAGCAGTCTAATAGTATCCGCTGTTCCCCTGGCATAAAATGGAAGAGCTTTTCCAAATTCTTTCTTTGCTTCAGCATCTATAACCGTTTCTTCTGCCATCTTTGTGTTAATGGCTTCCTGTGCATCTTCACTTACTTTCATGCTGCGCTTGATTCCATCTTTATCTTTGACGTTACCGCTGGAGAGTGCGTCCCTTTCACTCTCGAGTAGGTCTGCCTGATCTTTTAATCCAAGGGCTCTGGCAACTTGCGCTTGGCCTGAGGTCATATTTGTCATTCCTGAAACCAAACGGTTGACAATTCCCTCTTGCTGGCTAGTCAAATCCCCTATCCCTGCATCGCTGGAAGATGTTAAGCCTTTAGCTTTTTTTAGCATTCCCATTTGTGCGCTTGCTGGAAACGATGAGGCAAATAAAGCTGTTGATACAGCTACTATTAAAAGTTTTTTCATAATATTTTCCTTTATTAATATTAATATAGTCCTTTGGCATTCATTTGATCTACAAGGCTTTTGGCGCCCTCTTTAGCAGCAAGGATCAAAGCATTTCTTTGGGCTACTATTTGATCTGGTCCAAGTCCAGCATACTGGATCGGTCCAACCGAGGCTACTTTTTTGGGCAGCCTTCTAGTAATATCCCAGACTTGTGCCCTCACAGACACATAGACCCTTTGGTTACCGGATACGGGATCAGTATCCTTTAATCCTATATCGATTGTTCCAACTGAGAAATAAGTTACATCGCAGTCTTTAGCGCCATTGATAGCAGATCGCCTTGTTTGTCTAGACATATCATCCGCTTGACTAAATTCAAATTTGATATCATCCGGCTCAACGCCTCCGCATTCACTCACTATATCATCATATGAAACTACTTCATACCCAGCCGTACTGAGTATATCCCCCATAGCGGCATCAATATCCTGCGGGCTTGATACATCATAAGACACACGATCTGCTTTTCTTTCAGTACTACCGCCTGTTGTGACTTTGGTCGTTAAATTAGCTTCGGAAGATGCTACGGTTTCGGATGATTTAGCCACTTCATTTTCTTCGCTAGTTTGAATGCTTTGTGAATTCAGGTCTGCTGATGCACTTTTAGCCTCTATAGAAACGACTTTATCATCAAAAGATTTAATAGCGGTGGTTTGCCGTGCTAAAAATATAAAACTAAAATAACTTGCATCATCACCCGCCCTGTTAACAGCGGATGCCATATTTAATTTTGTATCAACTGCATCACTAAAAACAGTAACTCTTGCAATTATCTGAACAGATTTAAGGTCTTTATCATGCGTTTCATCAAGAATTTCAACATTTCCGATATAAGGGGATAGATCCATCCTAAATTCTGCATCTAGCTTTTGGTAAGTTATTTGTCGTGCCTGCGGTAGCCTCGCTATATATCTAGTCCAAGCTGATTCTATAGCTTTTTCTTTAGCTTTTTTCTGATATGTACTGTAGTTTTTTTTCTTGAACTTACCTTCGTAAGTATACTCGCCCATGCCCTTTATACTTTCAAAAGACATCGCATTAGTGCTTGTTATTGCTTGGATAGCCAAACTAATTATTGACACTATAATAAAGTTTTTTAGAAGCTTCATAATTACTTACCCTTAGTTTACCGGCACTTGTCCAATATTTTTTTGAATTGGTCAAATTCTTTTAGAACTAATTTGATATCATTTTTTTTACTACCTGTCGTTTTTTGAGCCCATTTTTTATCCGTGTCCGTTATTTCTTTTGAGAATGTATCAAATAGAGCAAAGAGTGATTCTTGAAATGCTGCCCAGTCATCTACATCAGTCTGGGTTACAGGAACCTCTTTTACGGCTACATTTCTTATAGGCCTGTCAAAATAAACTTTTCCAAAGTCAGGCTGTTCAAGTTTGATGCGCATATAGCTACCGTATGCAAATGCTTCTTTTGAGCTAGTTTTACCTACGCTGCCTTTTTTAAAGCCTCTTAGCGTCAATTTTATACCAAAATCGGTTGAGGGTATTTCCAAATTAAAAATATCCCCGTTTGCGAACCTCATGGCCATTTTATTACCAAGCGCTTCTCCCCTGGAAAAAGGGAGCATCGAAACATCTTGATTGGTAGATAAAAACTTTCCAAAGCTTTGCGCTAACAGCCCAGAAAAGGCCCTCTCAAAATCCGAATGATCATCGGGAAAAAAGGGCCGGGCTTTATCTTCTATATTTACTTCTGTTACTCGAAGATATTGTCCGTATGACCTTTTTATACTCACAGTTTGAATCCGACTGGAAAATACATCAAGTATATTTATATTTTTATCGTTTCCATAGAATAACGTTTTGAATAAACTTTCTATTTTTTCAGTACTTGGTTGTTCGGGTGAAACGTCCCTTAACTGCACAGCAATGGGATAGCTCCCCACAACTTTTTGTTTGCCATAGTCAAAAATTAGTACCTGTGCATGTAAATCAAGAACCAGCTTATAAAGACCTCCGATTTGCTCGATTGCTACATTCTCCCAGTCAATAGCTAGTGCTATACTAACCGAGTCCCCTGATTTATAATCCCCAAGGTCGTTAATAATAAAATCTAAATCATCCCTTTGGACACCTCTTACTTTTTCGACTAAAATTTTCTCAAGTAACGGAATGCCTTCTTCATTTTTTACCTCAGCTAGTTTGTAGCTGTAAGGGTAAGACTTCTGATTGTCCGAGTGGTTTCCAATGAAAGAAAGACCCGCATAATAAACCTTATCTTTAGAAAAAGATATTTCCGGAAAAGTTAATAAAAATAAAATAAATAAAGTACTAAAAATTTTCATCATACTCTGCCATGTTGTTGTAAGTTTCTTTTAATAAGAAATTTTCATAGATTAAGTCAATATTTATAATTTCTATTAGGGATTAAAAAAGCTAAAATAGTTTGAGGGGATTCATATGAAGAGGAATTTATTTTTGATAGCTGTAGGTTTGCTTTCAATCGTGGCATATTTGCTCTTATGGCCTGTCCCCGTCAACCCTGTTTCTTGGACCGCTTTAGAAGATGCGGGGTACATTGATGATTATGCCCCCAATTCAGATCTATCTAAATTAGAGCTAATTGATATTGGTGCAACGCATGGACCTGAGGATATAGTTTTTTATCAAAATAAAATCTATACTTCATCACAAGAGGGAATAATTCTTGAAATTGACCCCATTAGTCTAACTCATAAAGAGTACGCCAATACAGGAGGATCGGCCTTAGGAATGGAAATGGATAAAAATGGCAACCTTATTGTTGCTGATGCTTTTCGAGGTCTGCTATCTATTTCTAAAGATGGTAAAGTTGATGTTTTAACAAATAGCGTTGATAATAGCCCCATTTTATATGCAGACGACCTTGATATTGCTGGGGATGGTATAATTTATTTTTCTGATGCTTCTACAAAATTTGGTGCTAAAAATATTGGAACAACATTAGATGCTAGCTTGTTAGAATTAATGGAACATAGCGGAACTGGAAGATTGTTGTCGTTTAACCCCAAGACAAAAGAAACTAAGGTGGTAAAGGAAGGTTATGTATTTTCCAATGGTGTTGCTATCACCTCTAAAAATGAAATTCTCTTGATAGAAACAGGAAAGTATCGACTCCATAAATTACTACCTAATGGTGATACTAAAATTATCTTAGATAACTTACCCGGCTTTCCCGATAATATAAATCGAGGGCCAATAATGAATGATGGTCGAGAAACATTTCTAATCGGGTTAGTTTCTCAGCGATCTAAGTGGCTTGATAATAATTCTGACAACCCAATCAATAGAAAGGTAGCGATGCGTTTTCCACCTTTTATGCGCCCACAAGCTGTAAGCTATGGTTTTATATTACAGATAGATGCTAACGGGAATGTTATAAAAACATGGCAAGACCCTACATCGTCCTACCCTAGTACAACAGGCGCCATCATAACTGATAATGGATATTTATATGTTTCCAGCCTTACCGCAGAAAAGCTTGGCCGTGTAAAAATAAACTGAGTATAAGATTTTTATGAAAGTTCTTTTATCCTTAGTAATTAGTTTTTTTATATTAATAATTGGCTGTGATGTTCCTATTGATAACTCAACAAAAAAAGTAATTTCTGAATCTGAGCTCAAAAGAGATACTTATTTTAGTCAATCTGAACAAGAAGATCGAAACTATTTTGTGTATTTGCCAAGAGAGTATTATTCGCAACCTAATATGAGTTGGCCAATTTTAATGTTTTTGCATGGCAATGGCGAGCGGGGAAATGGAAAAGATGAGCTCGATTATGTGTTAATGCACGGACCTTTATATGAAGCTTGGATTCAAAAAAAAGACCTACCATTTATTATTGTTTCCCCTCAATTACCAATGTTTGATTTTGATAATAAAGGTATTGATTACATAACTAATCGTTCTAAAAAAAATATACCCGTGCGTTTGTTAAAGGGAGTCCCGCATCGGCCACCGGCCTTTTTAAATGAATTAAGTATAATGCGAACACCTTCACTCATTAATATGGATAGGGTTGCCCCGCTTTTACCGGATGGATGGGAAAAAGTTGCACCAGAATTAATAACTATTTTAGATAATGTTAAAAAGAAATACCGAGTTAATCAAAAAAAAATATATCTTTCGGGGCTTAGCTATGGTGGTTTTGGGACTTGGTATATGGCCAGTAAGTACCCTAATAGATTTGCAGCAATAGCACCAGTAGTCGGTTGGGGACATCCAAGTTTTATGTATTCTATTGCAGCCCAAAATCTCCCTGTTTGGCAATTTTCTGGAGGTAGAGATGCTACTGTAGAGATTAAATATTTCTATGCAGGTTTAGATAAACTAGAGCAGCTCGGCCATGAAAATGTACGCTTTACTGTGCATGAAGATATGGGCCACGATGCATGGACACGTGTGTACTCCAGCAACGAACTGTACGATTGGCTATTGTCTTTTGAGTTGGGTGAGTCAAATGCTACTAGCACAAATGAGTAGTTATATTTAAGTTGGCTAGGAACCATAAAAGTTTGCTACAAAATACAATATATGCAATAAATTGCATATATTGTAGGAGAGAAATATATGGATCGTGAATTTGATGTTATTGTTTTTGGGGCCACTGGTTTCACAGGCCGTTTGGTAGCAGAATACTTACAAAATACATATGGCCAAAAAATTTCATGGGCAATGGCAGGCCGATCAGCTAGTAAGCTCGAGGAAGTTCGTGATGAAATGAAAATACCCCAGAGTATTCCTTTTATCATAGCTGACTCATCTGATGTAAATTCACTAGAATTAATGGCGTCGCGTACAAAATCCATATGCACAACAGTTGGGCCTTATCAGTTATATGGTGAAAATCTATTAGGGGCTTGTGTCAAACAGGGTACAGACTATGTAGATTTATCGGGTGAGCCTCCTTGGATGGTGGACACGATAAATAAATATAGTGATTTAGCTAGAATTAGTGGTGCACGCATAGTTCACTCATGTGGCTTTGATTCTATCCCATTTGATCTTGGGGTATATTTTTTACAACAACATGCGATCACAAAGTATGGTAGGCCATGCCTCAAAGTCCGAGGACGGGTTCGTAAAATGAAAGGTACTTTTTCAGGAGGAACAGCGGCAAGTTTTGGAGAGACTATGAAGCGTGCCATGCAAGAGCCAGAAGTTCTAAAATGGCTTAAAGACCCATTTTCATTAGTGCCAGGCTTTAGTGGACCTGAACAGCCGAAAGGAAATAAGCCAATGGAAGAGAAAGATCTTGGTAGTTGGGCTGCACCTTTTATTATGGCATCCATAAATACAAAGAATGTTCACCGTTCAAATGCTTTATTAGGCCACCTTTACGGGGTAGACTTTATTTATGATGAAATGATGCTTACAGGTCCAGGCGAAGAGGGAAAAGCTGTTGCTAATCATGTAGCTGGAGATAACTCACTGGCTAAAAATCCTCCAAAACCCGGCGATGGGCCTAGTAAAGAAGAGCGTGATACGGGCTATTATGATATTATGTTTGTGGGTAACTTTCAGGGGGGCGAAACCCTTATCGTTTCAGTTAAAGGCGATAGAGATCCGGGATATGGATCCACTTCAAAGATGATTGCGGAGTCGGCTCTATGTCTAGCAATGGATGTATCACGCGAAAAAACTCCTGGTGGTATATATACCCCGGCTCCTGCAATGGGAGCGGCATTAATAGAGCGTCTGATTTCTAAAGCCGGTCTTACTTTTACTATTGAAAGCGCTTAAAAAAGCAGTCTGTTTCAACTGCATATTGCACGTGCTTTTTTGAGTGCAGCTGTAACACCTTTGAGGGAAAACGAATAATTTACTTTTGTTCCTCTACTGCTAACTGCCTCTAATTGCATTGTCGCACCTGAACGCATTTTAGATACTAAAGACCGTTCATCTGCATTATTTTCGACAAATCCTTCATTTGCAGAAGCAAACATTTTAAATCTATTATTTTTGACACGTACAATTGGCGTTCTGTTGCTTTTGAGATCGTAGCCAGCATAAAAGCTTGGTTGTTCTTTAGCAGAGCCTGACTTCCAACTCGACACCATAAAATATACATCTCCATGGTTAACGGATTTTGGAGATTTTGATAATGGCTTCGTGAGAGCCCAACATATTTTATCGCCCCCATCTGTGATGGAAAAAACATTCCAATCTACGAATGAACCTTCAAGCGTAGGACTAGAGGCCAGGACATTTTTTGGTAAAGATATTAATATAAACAGTGTAAGAATAAATATTTTCATTTCTCTGCTATATTTTATTCATCTACAAAAAGAAAGTTATGCTTCATATAAATTTTTGATTACCTTTTTTTAATGGTTTAACCCAGTTTTCATTTGGGCCTCCAATTTTTACAGGGCGCTCTGGATGTCCCCCTAGCATAATAGATCTGTCGTATAAAGTTAAAGCGCAAGCTAGGCCTACATTAATACAAAATTTCGTTGGTATTTTAACAAGATAATCACACCGGTCTTGGATTTCATTGGAAAGGCTACCTTTTTCAGGCCCAAGCATATAAATACAATTCATTGGATGCCGAAAGCTCGGTAAATTAATTGAATCTCTAGTTAATTCTACACCTACAAGCTTGCAATTTTTAGGAATAACTAAATTTTTGGGGTTATCCCATTCATAAAAAGGCATATGGTTTTCAGATTTAGAAGTATCTGTTCGCTTTACTTCCAAAGCTTTGTTTGTTGCGCCTATAGTAAAGGCAAAACTTGCCCCGAATGCATTGGAAGTTCTAAGTATAGCTCCTAAATTATAAGATTTAGAAATACCCTCTATTCCAACACCAAAATAACCCCGCATGATTTTATTTTTCCCTCAATGTTTTGAAAAATTTATAGACAGCATATAGTGATATAGGAGCAGATATGATGACTATAGCTAAAAAAGGAGTTGCGGGCTTCATTGCTGTAAAGCTTAATCCAATTAATCCGAAAGTAATTATGTTAACCGATGCATTTAGTAATACTGAGCCAGCACTCATAAGACGTGCTCTAACTTTGTTTGGAGAACGTCTCTGAGCCATGGCCTGTAAAGGAACTACATACATTCCAGCGCAGACTGACGAACCTATTATTGCTATCATAAATCTAAAAGTTCCTGGGTCCGACATGAATGCATCTACGTTGCCAAGTGTTGTTCTGTTTGAGGTGTCTGTATTCAGATAGAGGTCCAAAGTAAAAAGCATTACTCCAATGATACCAAAAGCAATGAGACCTCTAGCTTCTTTGCCTTTGGCTAAAACAAGACAAAGTAAGGAGCCAATTAAAATACCAACTGTAGACGCAACTAATACATAGATTAATACACTAGCATCATATTTTAAAATATCTGCTACGAGAACGGGTAGAACAAGAATTAAAATATTTGAAAATCCGTAAAACCAAGCAATTCCTAACATAGGCCTTAATACTGGGGTGTGCCTGAAAGATGTTTTCATAACATTTATGATAGAGGTAATGGGGTTGTAATTTATTTTGAGTAATGGCTGAGGGGCGGGAGCTTCCGGTAATTTTTCAGCTGCATACCAGCCGACTAGACTTAATGTTAGCAATATTAATGCTACTAATTTTGGACCTGAAAGTGCTTCTGCAATAGGGCCTAGTAAAACAACTTTAATTCCTATTATCATACCTAATAAAATACTAAAAAACTGAAAACCACTTAGAACGCCGTTAGCTTTTATAAGGTCTTTTTCTTCAAGCCATTGGGGTAGAACTGCATTTTTAGTAGGAGAAAAAAATGCTGATTGTGCGCCCATTAAAAAAAGAGCGAAGGCTAAGATATACGTGCTCTCAGAGTAAAACCCTATAGCCGCGATTATCATAATTATCACCTCTGCCCTTTTAACCCACTTTAAAACTATACTGCGGTCAATTTTATCGGCAATCTGTCCCGCAATTGTACAGAGAATCAAAAAGGGTAAAGTAAATAATAGAGCGGCTGTAGCTACGAGTCCGTCTCTTGGCATTGTTTCTGAAAATAGGATCATACCGCCGTATGTAACAAGCGCGATAAGCGCATTTTTCAATATATTATCGTTTATTGTTCCAGCTTGAAAAAGAATGAATAACGGTAAGAATTTACGCTGAAAGAATAAGACCATAATATCTCTTCTTAAGCCATAGCGTTCAGTTAAAATCAATATAGATTATTTTTTTGTTATTTAGTGAAAATTGATTATAGGTTCCATATGGATAATTATGGTTTAATTTCATTGTTGCCACCTATTGTGGCTATTGGGCTTGCTCTTTGGACGCGTGAAATTTTTCTTTCATTATTATTTGGTATATGGATTGGTTTTTTAATTTTAGCTGAAGGAAACTTATTTACTGCATCATTAGAAACAATAGATGGGCTTGTTAAGGTTTTTGAGGATCCTGGAAATACAAGAATTATTATATTCACACTGATTGTTGGCGCCTTAATTGCTCTTATCCAGAGGTCAGGAGGGGTAAGTGGTTTTATAAATATCTTGCTCTCAGCTTTAAAGAATTCAGATTTTAAAAGCAAAAGGCTAACACGTATTCGTGTTGAACTGATGGCCTTTTTTACTGGATTGATAATATTTGTAGAAAGTAATATTTCCATACTAACAGTCGGCACATTATACAGACCTGTCTTTGATAAACTTAAAATACCACGTGAAAAATTAGCATATATAACCGATAGTGCATCTGCACCATCTTGTATTTTAGTACCTTTTAACGCTTGGGGCGCTTTCATTGCGGGATTGATAATGGCGCAGGGTCTAGAAAATGGATTTGCAGAATTATTAAAAGCTACATTATACAATTTTTACCCTATGATTGTTATTATTACTGTTGTGTTTGTTATTATTTCTGGAAAAGATATCGGAGAAATGAAGACAGCAGAATTGCGAGGGTCTTTATTGCGCAAAAACGCGGTTCCTATGATGAGTAGCGGGACTTCAGAAATTCAAATGAAAGAGAGTTTAAAGCCCTGCGCAAGATACATGGTTGTTCCGATTGTTTCTATGGTAATATTAATGCCATTTTTTTTAATTATGACTGGAGATGGTGATAAAGGATGGTTTTTTGCCTTGCAGTCAGGATCTGGCTCTAAGGCTGTACTATATGCCACTACAACCGCAAGTTCCCTAGCCATAATTATGTATAAATTAGCCGGCAGGCTAGGTGTGAGGGAAAGCTTTAAACTTTCATTACAGGGAATGTCTGGAATGGTACCTCTGGCAATTCTTATGGTGCTGGCATTCGCAATTGGATCATTGTGTAACGATTTGGGTACGGGCCTTTATGTGGCTGAAACTGCTAAACAGTTTGTTAGTCCAGCTCTTGTTCCTGCATTAATCTTCCTAGTAGCTTGTTTCGTTGCTTTCAGCACTGGAACAAGCTGGGGGACTTTTGCTATTATGATTGCAATCGCTATTCCGCTTGCCCAGGGGATGGAAACTAACATTAGTCTTGCTATAGCAGCTGCATTAGGAGGAGGAGTTTTTGGTGATCACTGTTCACCCACTTCCGATACATCAATTATTACATCTATGGCTACGGCAAGTGATCATATTGACCATATTAGGACTCAAGTGCCTTATGCTTTAATTGGCGGTGTTATAACCACACTACTTTATATTATTTTAGGTTATATGTCTGTTTGAAAATTAAAGTTTACTCAACAAGACTATCCCAGAAACGACGAGCCTTACCAAAAAAGTTAGCTGATTCTGGGCTAATATCGTCACCAGAAATTTCAGCGAATTCTTCTAGTAGTTTACGCTGTTTTTTATTTAATTTTGTTGGAGTTTCAATGGAGAGCTCCACATACATATCCCCACGTTGGGAAGACCGCAGAACACTCATCCCTTTGCCTCTTAACCTCATGCGTTTACCACTTTGACTACCTTCTGGTATTTTTATTTTAGACCTACCCCCATCAATTGTAGGTATTTCTATTTCACCTCCAAGGGTCGCTGTTGTCATTGGTAGAGGAGCATTGCAGAATAAATTTGGGCCTTCGCGTTCAAATAATTCATGTGGTTTGACTGAAATGAAAATATAGAGATCGCCTGACTGTCCCCTACCTCTAGGCGCCGCATCTCCCTGCCCTGATAGCCTAATCCTTGTGCCATCTTCAACTCCTGCTGGAATCGTAACATCAAGATCTGTTTTTTGTCTAATTTGGCCTTGACCATCACATTTTTTGCATGGGTTGGATACGTATTCTCCTTGCCCACCGCATGTTGAGCAAGCACGTTCCATTGTAAAAAACCCCTGTTGCGTTCGTACTCTTCCAGAACCCTTACAAGTACTGCAGGTTTCTACTGAAGCGCCCGGCTCTGCACCTAAGCCATCACATCGATCGCAATCCCCAGCAATAGGAATTGTTATATCTACATCTTTTCCACTGTATGCCTCTTCAAGGGAAATATCCATTTCATACCTGAGGTCAGACCCTCTAGCAGCTTGCTGACGGCGTCCTCCGCCCCCACCACCAAACATATCTGAGAAACCTCCACCTGACCCTGCTCCACCAAAGATTTGTGAAAATATATCTCCAAAGTCCTGAAAGCCTGCTGAGCCGCCGCCCATACCACCTTGCTCGAAGGCACTATGTCCCATTCTGTCATAGGCAGAACGTTTTTGTTTATCTGATAGTACTCCATAAGCTTCATTTAATTCTTTGAAACGTGCTTCTGCTTTCGGGTCGTCAGGGTGTCTGTCAGGGTGGCACTCCATCGCTTTCTTCCGAAAGGATGATTTCATAGTTTTTTCATCGGCTGTCTTGTCTACACCCAGTACGTCGTAATAGTCACGTTTTGACATGGCACGCCCTCTTAAGAGTCATATTAATCATAAATTATAGTGGTCAGATAATCATTGGAGACTGATAATTCAATGCGAGGCTTGTTATGAAATATCTGGGTGTAGTATTTATTGATGGAAAAGCCCTATATACTCTAAATAAAAAGTATATAGGGCTTAATTACTATAAATTGATTTGAAATGTTTTAAGCTTTTTCCTCATCTGTTACATCTTCAAATTCTGCATCAACAATATCGTCCTCAGCATCGTCTGCCTCTTTTGCAGGACCTGTGTCTTCATCTGCAGATGCACTTTCATACATGGCAGCACCCATTTTCATTAGAGCAGCTGAAAGTACTTCAGTCTTGTCTTGTATCTCTGCCGTGTCTTCTGAGTCCTTAAGCTCTTTAAGTTCTTTGACTGCAGTCTCAATATCAGCTTTAAGTTCTTCTTCGGCCTTATCCCCATAGTCTTTCAAAGATGTTTCTGCTTGATGAATTGAAGCCTCTGCCTTGTTACGAGCTTCTGCTAGTTCACGGCGCTCTTTATCTTCATCTGCATTCATTTCAGCATCTTTAACCATCGCCTCTATATCTGCATCGGAGAGTCCACCTGAAGCTTGAATTCTAATTTGCTGTTCCTTTCCTGTAGCATTATCTTTGGCTGAAACGTTAACAATACCATTGGCATCAATGTCGAAAGTAACCTCAATTTGAGGCATGCCCCGGGGGGCGGGCGGTATACCAACAAGGTCAAACTGTCCAAGTAATTTGTTGTCAGCAGCCATTTCTCTTTCGCCTTGAGATACTCTAATTGTAACGGCTGATTGATTGTCTGCAGCTGTCGAATAAACCTGGCTTTTCTTAGTTGGGATTGTTGTGTTGCGATCTATCATCCGAGTAAAAACACCACCTTCTGTTTCAATTCCTAAAGATAGTGGCGTTACATCAAGGAGTAAGACGTCTTTAACATCACCCTGTAGAACTCCAGCTTGAATTGCTGCGCCCATGGCCACAACTTCGTCAGGGTTAACGCCTTTATGCGGCTCTTTACCGAAAAACTTGGTTACTGCTTCTTGAACTGCAGGCATACGTGTCATGCCTCCTACAAGAACAATTTCATCTATATCCCCGGCTTTTAGGCCTGCATCAGTAAGAGCTTTTTTACATGGCGCAATTGTTCTTTTTATTAAATCAGCCACAAGCGATTCAAGCTTAGCTCGCGTTAGTTTCATATTGAAATGCTTAGGCCCAGTCGCGTCTGCAGTTATGAACGGCAGATTAACTTCATATGATGAAGCAGTTGAGAGTTCTTTTTTAGCTTTTTCTGCTTCTTCCCTTAGTCGCTGAAGCGCAAGTTTATCTGATTTTAAATCAATACCGCTTTCTTTTTTGAATTCGTCATTGAAGTACTCAACTATGTGCATGTCAAAGTCTTCACCACCAAGGAAAGTATCTCCGTTAGTAGCTTTTACCTCGAATACCCCATCTCCTATTTCTAAGATTGATACGTCAAAAGTACCGCCACCAAGGTCATATACAGCAATTGTCTTACCATCTTCTTTATTCATACCATAGGCAAGAGCAGCAGCTGTTGGTTCATTTATTATGCGGAGTACTTCAAGCCCTGCAATTTTACCTGCATCTTTTGTTGCTTGACGTTGAGCATCATTGAAATAAGCGGGGACGGTAATAACAGCTTGTGTAACCTCTGAGCCAAGAAAATCACTTGCTGTTTCTTTCATTTTTGTAAGTATCATTGCCGATATCTCTGAAGGAGAAAGGGCCTTGTCTCTTCCTTGTACGTAGGCATCCCCACCCTTACCTTTAATGATCTGATATGGTACAAGTTTAGAGTCTTTTTTTACAGCCGGGTCAGTCATTGCCCTACCTATTAGACGTTTAACTGCAAAGTATGTGTGGTCTGGATTTGTTACGGCTTGCCTGCGTGCTGTTTGTCCAATTAGGCGTTCTCCATCATCTGTGAAGGCTACGACTGAAGGAGTTGTGCGCAAACCCTCAGAGTTTTCAATTACTCTTGCTTTATCCCCATCCATTACAGAAACGCATGAGTTAGTTGTTCCAAGGTCAATACCGATGACTTTCGACATTGTAATTCTCCATTGTGGGGCTTAAAAAATATAGCCACTAGTTAAAATGTTTTGCCAAAACCTAAAGAGGCTGGCTGTTGGAATGGATATGGGAACCAATTTCTTGGCTTCAAGGGCAATAACCTTAAAAATAGTTATTTTTTAAAATAGAAATGGTTTAAGACATTGATTTTATTATTATTATAAATTTCAAAATTTACTTTGGAGATTTTAACATCAGCGTATAAAGTTACTTATGTCCCTAATATCTCCTCAATTTCCTCCTGGATTTGTTCATTACCCACAGTTTTTTAACCAGGAGGAGCAGCGGCAATTAATTAGCCAAGTTAAGCAGGCCGTAGCTACAGCTCCTTTTTATAAGCCAACTATGCCGGGCACTGGCCACCCTCTTTCAGTAGTGATGAGTAATTTTGGCCCATTAGGCTGGGTAACGGACAAAGAAAATGGTTATAGGTATGAGAAAATTCATCCAAGAACTGGCCTGCCATGGCCAGCTTTACCCCATCTATTAGAGGAGCTTTGGTTAAAGGTTTCTGGTTATAAATACCCTCCTGAAGCAACATTAATAAATTGGTATAGACCTGAAATGAAATCTAAAATGGGGATGCATGTAGATAATGATGAAAATAATTTTGATGCACCAGTGGTATCGGTTTCTTTAGGTGACCCGGCGGTATTTAGAATGGGTGGTTTAAAAAGGGGTGGTTCAACATTGCCATTAAAGTTGTATTCAGGCGATGTTATTGTTATGGGAGGAGAATCGCGATTATATCATCATGGAATATCAAAGGTATTCTATGGTGAAAGTGACCTAGTTCCAAAGGGCGGTAGAATAAACCTGACGATGAGAAGAGTTAATTCTGTTATCGTTTAAATAACTGATTGATTAATTGTTGTGATCTCTATTATGCAACTAAGAAAAATTATATATTAAAAAGAAGTAATTTATGTCTCATGTTTTTAAACCACTTATACTTCCTAATGGGCAAGAGGTAATGAATAGACTGTGTAAGGCTGCGATGGAAGAAAATATGGCAGACAAGGGGCAAATCCCTGGGCCAGCTTTAGTAAACTTATATCAGAAATGGGCTGATGGCGGTGCTGGATTGATATTAACTGGGAATGTAATGGTTTCGCCAACAGCCATGACTGGACCGGGAGGAGTATACCTTGGTAGCAAGACTTTAGCTGTAAATGATAATAGAGAAAGATTTGAAGCATGGGCCTCAGCATCTAAGTCTGGTGGCGCTAAAGTGTATATGCAAATCAGTCATCCCGGTAGACAGATATACGCAACCCAAGGAACCGAGCCAGTATCTGCATCTGCCACCAAGGTAAAAATGGAGGGTCCGGCAGAAAAAATGTTTGATCATGCGAGGGCATTAACTTCTGATGAAATAAGAGGGATAATCAAACAGTTTGCTGACACTGCGCATGCAGCAGAAATATGTGGGTTTGATGGAGTGCAAATCCATGCTGCTCATGGTTATTTAATAGCACAATTTTTATCCCCTTTAACTAATTTGCGAGAAGATGAATGGGGCGGCTCTCTAGATAACAGAATGAAGTTTTTACTTGAAGTTGTTAGAGAGGTTCGAGCCCGTGTTGACCCAAAATTCGGAGTAGCTGTCAAGCTTAATTCAGCTGATTTTCAAAAAGGTGGATATGATGTTGGCGATGCAAAAAAAGTCGTTGAGTGGCTAAATAGAGAAAGTGTCGACTTTGTTGAAATATCTGGCGGAAGTTACGAATCGGCTGCTATGATGGGTATGGCAGAAGACGGCAGAGCTCAAAGCACAAAAGATCGTGAAATGTATTTTTTGGATTTTGCAAAAGATATCAATAACTCTGCAAATATGCCCTTGATGGTAACTGGCGGAGTAACAAAGCGTAGTAGTGTTGAGTCAGCGCTAAAAAGCGGAGATGTTGAAATGGTAGGAATAGCTCGCGCTATGGGTTATAACCCCAATATCCCAAATGATTGGAAAGAGGGAAAAAACCTTGAGGTAGCCTTGCCAGAAGTTAATTGGAAAAACCCACTTTTTAAAGGACTTGCTAATATGGCAATGACAAAAATGAATCTTTATCGTATGGGAGATGGGCGTTCTCCACGAGCCAATCCAAGACCATTACCTTCTGTTTTAATACAGCAAATAAAAAATTCATTACAAACAAAAAGATATAGAAAATGGCTTGAAAGTAGAAGTTCTTAATCTTAACTCTTCTGGACATTTATAGGAAAACGGAGAACATTATGAAATTAGACTCTTCAAAAGTCGCAGTTGTTACTGGAGGCGCATCAGGCCTTGGAGAAGCAACAGCTCGTGGACTGGCATCAAAAGGCGTTAAAGTTGGCATATTTGATATGAATGACGAAAGAGGTAAGGAAGTAGCTTCTGAGATTGGCGGTGTTTTTGCCAAGGTTAATGTGGCCGATAATGAAAGTGTAGAAAATGGTTTTGAGGCTGTCAGGCGCATTAATGGCCAAGAGCGCATACTAGTTAATTGCGCAGGGATAGGAGGAGCAGAAAAAACTGTTTCTCGGAATAAACAAAATGGTTCAATTGTTACGCATGATATCGGTCGATATGTAAGGATTATAAATGTAAACTTGATTGGTTCGTTTTTATGTGCATCCATATCAGCGGCTGGAATGATGACTCTTGAGCCACTTAAGCCGGATGGAGAAAGAGGCGTAGTTATTAATACTGCCTCAGTCGCAGCTCAAGATGGACAAATTGGACAAGTTGCATATTCTGCATCAAAGGGAGGAATTCTAGCTATGGCTCTACCTATGGCACGCGATTTGGCAAGAGAAGGAATACGTGTGAATACTATCCTTCCAGGGTTTTATGAGACACCAATTTATGATCAGATGAATGATAATGTTAAGGATGCACTACGTGCCCATCTTCAGTTTCCTAACCGTTTCGGTGATGCATCGGAATACTCACAAGTAGTAGAGTTCATGTGTGAACACACCTATATTAATGGTGAATATATTCGTACAGATGCTGGCGCTCGAATGCCACCAAGATAGTTCAAATAGTGTTAAAATATAACCAATCTGAATTGTTTGCACGACAGGACTTAATTGCAAAACTTGCTGAGGCAGCTAGAAGTATTACGTTGCCATTATTTAAAAAAGATATGGCTGTAGTTAACAAAGCTGAGGGTAACCATTACGATCCAGTAACAGATGCAGATATAGAAGCTGAACGGATTATGCGAGAATTGATATCATCAGCTTTTCCTAATGACTCTATAGAGGGGGAAGAGTTAAGTGATATTTATGGTAGCAATGATTGGCTTTGGACTTTAGACCCGATTGATGGAACAAGAGGTTTTGTAGCGGGAATACCTGTATGGAGCACACTTATAGCTGTGAGCTATAAAAACAAGCCTGTACTAGGTTTAATTGATGTGGCCGCCCAAGATAAGCAATTTTTTGGATCTCCCGGTTATTCATGGTTAATACACGAAGGTAATAAAAAAAAACTTATTTCGAGGAGTTGTAATGGGGACTTAACTAAAGCAATATTAGGATGTACCGAGCCTTTGGCAATGCTCAACCCACATGAATTAAGAGCATATAACAATATCCGTAGAATTGTTCGATTCTCACGACTGGGTTTAGATGCTTATGCTTATGGTCAAGTCGCTTCTGGCAGAATGGATCTGGTTATCGAGGCGTTACTAAAGCCATGTGATGTGAGAGCACTGTTACCTGTTATCGAAGGCTCTGGCGGAAGGCTTACAAATTGGGAGGGGGGTTCAGCTGTAAATGGAGGCCGCGTTATAGCGGTTGGAGACCCAGAATTGTTGCCTGAAATAATTAATGCCCTGAAGGGAGATATTTGATTTAAATGTTAATATTTTTTAAAAAGGTATCAAATACCTCAAGAAATTGATCACGGTAAACATCTCTTTCTAGTAAGAGTTCATGCAGTGCCCCAGGGATTACTTTGTAAGTAGACCGAGAAATTGATGCGAAGTTTTCATTAGACGCAGGATCTACAATTGGGTCTGCCCCCGCGGCCACTATTAAACAGGGTATTTTAAGTTGTGATGCATTTGAATTTACCCACGTCATTGCTTTAAGGGCCTGAACAATCCACCCATAAGTTGGGCGGCCAACACGTAGACGTGGGGATGTTTGAAAGTAAGCTGCCCAATGACGGTAACGGTCTTTATCTGAGGTTAATTTGTTTATATTAAAAGAAACAGGTAAGCCATTACGTTGTCCCTGGAGAGGCAATATTTTTGTTTTAAGCCCTAATGCTGAAAGCCCTTTAATGGCTAATTTCATGATTGAAGTATCAAGGTCATATAGACCAAGCATTGGAGCTGAGCAAATAACGGCTTCCGGTTTTAGATCGCCGCGCAAAATAGTTTGAAGCACTATGGTGCCACCCATTGAGTGACCCATGAGAACGTGAGGCCTTGGAAGTAAGGGCAATAACTCTTTGACAACATGAGTAAGGTCATCAACATAATCTTCAAATAGTTCTACGTGACTTTTTAGTTTATCATCTAGAAGTCTGTCTGATAGACCTTGGCCTCGAGGATCAACTATTAACACATTAAACCCACGTTCAATAAAATCTGCTGCTGTTTCAAAATATTTTTCAATAAATTCGGTACGTCCAGGAGAAAAAATAACAGAACCTCTGGTCGATTCACTTGATGTTCTCGCAAGCATTACTCTCAAGCGAACTTGATTATTTTTTATAAAAAAAGTCTGCATACAAGGTTTAAGGGCTTCAGGTATTGGGCACCCCCCAGGCTGAACTATATCAGCTTCCTCATATTTTGATGTTAATCTATCCATTTAAGATAAAAAGAAAATAACTTCCTCTTTTATACAAATCACATATTTGAAAAAATTGATTGTAGGCCCATTGCTACTGACATATCTCCGGCAACTTTAAGCTTACCCGACATAAAAGCCATCATTGGATCAAGATTTCCTTCTGCTAGAGATAAAAAATCTTCTTTAGAAACAGATATTGTGCAGTCAGCCTCAGCGTTTTCAGTACTAGCCTCGGTTCCTGAAGCAAATACTTGTCCATCATCTCCGAAGTCGAATTTAACTGATTTAGCCGTGCCGCCTGCTTTAATAAGTGCCTCGGTCATTTTTAATGCGATATCTGAATTTTCCATGGTGGGTTCCTTTGTCTGTAATTTTTTACTTTATGGAGTGTGATTTACAAAAGAGCCAGAATTATTTTTTACTATTTGTTGGTTTTATAAATTTCAATGTGGCCCTATCAGATTCTCCAATTCTCTTATAAGCTTGAGCCTCAAAGCCTTCAGGTATTTTATTGACTTCATTCGGCACATAAGACCGTGGCTTTAATGTCCAGACACCGAATGGGTGATTGGCGTTGTCCAGTGGATTTGAGTTTACTTCAGAGTCGGCAATAAACTCGAACCCTGCTTGCTTGGCTAGATCCTTTATGTAGCTTTCTTGAACATACCCTGACCCTGCGTAAGGGTCCTGTGTTTCTGCTTCAGGCAAACGATGTTCAACTATACCAAGAATGCCACCTGGTTTGAGACTATCATAAAATTGATTGAAGGCCTCACTAGCATAGCTTTGGCTCATCCAATTGTGAACATTTCTAAATGATAAGAGCATATCTAAATTACCGGGTGCTGGAGTTATCGTTTTAGGGCCGAACTTACTAAATTCTACAGCACCGTAGTCTTTTTTGTTTCCATATTTTTTTATAAAGGCATTATTTCTTAACTGTATTCTTTCACTTTGACCATCACGTAAAATAGCCACGTAAGTTCCATTAATTTTTTTTAGATAGGGCGCAAGTATCTGGGCATACCAACCTGGCCAAATTTCTCCAACTTTCATGCCTGGAGTGACTCCAAAAAATTCGAGGGTTTCTTTGGGGTTTCGAAACTCATCTCTCGGCATATCCATCTCGCGCCTTGGGTGCGAGATAACCTCATCTAAAATAGTAGCAGTATCTAATTTTAAATTTTTATTTTCTTGATCTTTAATACCTGAGCAAGCTGAGAAAACCAGAAGATTTATACTCAGAATTGATATTATTAACGGTGTTATTTTCATTTTTCTACCTTTGTTATAATATTATTACGCGGACATTCTAAAATAAGTTTTAAACGACGAGCTTAATGATATTTTAGTAAGTTTCACGATCTTTATTTGTTATTAGCGCATAAATATCAGCGCCATCAAGTTTAGGCGAAGTGTGTGTTTTAAATGCTTTTTGTACTTCGTTATATATAATCTTATTATAGTTAGCCTTTTGTTTATATACCTTAGCGAGCTCTATAATTTCACCTTGCAAATAATCTATCTCAGGCATTCTGTTCATCTCCAAATCATCAAGCATTGATGACCTAGCATTTTCGTCTATTCTGACTACCGTCCTCATAAGCAGTGAATAAAGAAAGTCTGGCATTCGAAGGATATTTATCATTTTTCTTGGATGAGCACCTTCGAAATTAGCAGGTTCAATACCCGCCGCCCTAACTACTAATAAAGCCTCCTCTATAACGAGGGCTAATGATTTTCGATATTTTCTTTGCGACAAGCATGATTTCAAAGGAATACCGGCCAATGTATTTAGTGCATTGTTTAAATTAACCAACAACTTTCCCCATTGCACAGATAAAATATTTTCATAGAGGGTAATTTTTTGGCCAGACTTTTCAAAAACTTCCTTTAATTGTAAAATACGTGGGTCGTATGATAATTCTAATGTTAGTTCACCATCTGTTCCGCAGTGATACCATCCTGCTCCCTTTCTGGTTACATTGAATGGAACAACTCCCGCTAAAATAACTTGGTCTAATATGCCCATTAGGGTTTGTGTATTTTGAACTCCATTCTGAAAACTTACTACTATTGTATTGTTTTTTGCATACTTTTTAATAATTTTAGCGGCTTTTTCAGTATCATGTGACTTAGTTGTTAGCATAATAATATCAGCGTTTGATATTGAGTTATTGCTGGTGCTGTAATTTATTTTTTTGGGCTTTAAATAAATAGCTTCTTTTTTGAAATGAGTAAGTTTTAGTCCATTTTTTTTTAATGTTTTAGCTGTTTCTTTTCGCCCAATCATTTCTACTGTTGCCCCAGAGGAAATCATTAGTCCACCAAGATAGCAGCCGATTGATCCGGCGCCGAGTATAGTTATTTTCAATGGATCTATTATTCCTCTAGCTTTTCTAGGGCAGCTGCAGTCATTTCAAAATTGTGAAATACATTGGATACGTCATCGCAATCCTCTAGCGCATCTACTAAGCGAATAACTGATTGAGCCTGATCTGGATTATCGATTTCGTTTTGGGCTTTCCATATAAGATTTACTGACTTAGCTTCTCCAAACATTTTCTCTAGCTCAGCAGCAATGTTTCCAAGTTCATCTCGAGCTGTCCATACAGTATGGACTGGTTCATATTCGTCCCATGCATCATCAGTAGCACTATCAGATTCACAATCTTCTGCGCCAGCCTCTATAGCGGCTTCCATCATACCATCTTCGTCTGTAGTAGATAAAGGGTATTCAATCTTACCAGCTTGAGTAAACATAAATGCCACAGAACCAGTTTCTCCTAAAGCGCCACCATTTTTTGAAAAAGCTGTTCTTACTGCCATAGCAGCTCTATTTTTATTGTCAGTATTTGCCTCAACAATAAAGCCTATTCCTCCGGGTCCAAACCCTTCGTATCGAATTTCTTCAAAATCTTCTCCGTCTCCCCCAGCACCCTTATCAACTGCTCGTTGAATATTATCCTTAGGCATTGATTGACCTTTTGCATTTGCAATAGCCAACCTTAAACGAGGATTCATATCGGGGTCAGCTCCACCCATTTTAGAGGCTATTGCTATATCTTTTGCGAGTTTTGAAAAAAGTTTTGAGCGAGCCTTATCCTGTCGACCTTTGCGGTGTTGAATATTAGCCCATTTTGAATGGCCAGCCATTTAGTATCCTTTACCAAAATTGATTGTAATAAAGTCCTAATGGATCATAAGCTTATGAGCAAGTATAGGTTTCTAGATCAGTGATTTTCTTTATATACCGGTTTTGTTACATTGAGTTTATTTTGTAGGTTCGTTTTATGATAAGTTTTTTATTTGTTTGCTTAGGTAATATCTGCAGGTCGCCAACTGCGGAGGCAGTATTTAGGCTTAAGGCTGAAGAGGCGGGCCTTCATGTTAAAGTTTCAAGCGCAGGTACAGGGTCATGGCATGAGGGAGAACCCCCTGATTCAAGAAGTATAAAAGCGGGTATGAGGCGGGGCTATGATTTTCAGGGTCAGGTATCTAGAAAGATTACAAAAAAAGACTTTCTAGAATATGATTACATACTGGCTATGGACAAAAATAATTTACAAGATCTGATCAAGATTTGTCCAGATCATTTGATTCCCAAAATAAGTCTTTTCATGGACTTCTCAATAGGCACTGGAGTAGATGAAGTGCCTGACCCTTACTATGGAGGTAAGGATGGCTTTAATGAAGTATTAGATTTGATAGAACTTGCAAGCAAGGGGTTAATTTTATCTTTAAATTCATAGACAGTTCAGATAAAGGCATTTAACCGACCCTAAGTAATTTATTTTAAAGGTAAAAAAATGAACAACGGCCTAATAACTGTTTTTGGAGGCTCCGGTTTCTTAGGAAAATATGTCGTGAGAGCCCTCATAAAAGATGGTTGGCGTGTGCGTGTTCCTGTTCGCCGTCCACATACAGCCCAAGACTTAAAAGTTATAGGTGATGTTGGTCAAGTTCAACTTGTTCAGGCAAATTTAAGATTTGAGAAATCAGTTGATGCCGCAATCGAGGGATCAGATGCGATTATCAACTTAGTTGCTTTACTTTTTGAAAGCGGAAGTCAAAATTTTGATGCACTTCATGTTAAGGGGGCTGAGGTGCTGGCGAAGAAATCATTAGCACATGGCGTTACTAACTTTATTCAGGTTTCAGCTCTTGGTGCAAGTTTAAATAGTGATAGTAGTTATTCATCAACAAAGGCTATGGGAGAAAAAATCATTCGTGACATTATTCCCAGTTCAGATATTGTAAGGCCCTCTATAATTTTTGGTGCGGAAGATAATTTTTTTAATCGTTTCGCTGCCATGACTCAATTATCCCCGTTTATACCTTTACTAGGCGGGGGCCAATCATTATTTCAGCCGGTTTACGTGAATGATGTAGCTAAAGTCGTTGCCAAACTGGCAGGTAAGGGAACGGCTGGAAATACTTATGAGCTAGGTGGGCCTAAAGTATATAGCTTTAAGGAGTTAATGCAGGTTATGTTACATGCAGTCGATAGAAAAAGAGTTTTAATTCCCGTACCATGGGTTGCGTCAAACTTCTTGGGGCTCCTGGGTGAGGTGTCTGGATCTCTGCCTTTTGTCTCACCATTCCTTACTAGAGACCAGGTAAAGAACTTAAGGAAAGATAATATAGTTTCAGAAGGCGCCTTAGGGTTTTCAAGCTTTGAAATAAGGGCTGAGACCGTGGAGTCAATTATTGGAAGTTATTTATTGCGTTATAGAAAATATGGTCAATTTCACGAAAAAAGTAATTAGAAATTATTATTTTATCCTTTTAAATTATTTTCAACTAATTCAATTTGTGCGTTAAGAGACGCATCTTCTGAGCGGAGGGTGTCAACGCGTTTAACCGCATGCATAACTGTTGTATGGTCCCTTCCTCCAAACCTTCTCCCAATATCTGGTAGTGATCTTTTGGTTAGTTTTTTCGATAAATACATTGCAACCTGCCTTGGCCTTGCAATAACTCGTGCACGGCGTTTGGATGTCATATCTGTCAGAGTTACACGGAACTCATCACAGACTGCTTTTTGTATTCTGTCTACTGTCAAGCGCTGACCAGTTGTATATCTAGATTCCGACAATGTTTCTTGAACGGTTTCTAAAGTAATGGGTGTCCCCAAAAGCTCGCTTTGAGCAACAATTTGATTAAACGCTCCTTCAAGGTCTCTTGGTGTTGCGTTCATTCTTGCTGCAAGGTGGTCACGCGCATTTTGAGGTATTGCTAAGCTTTCATTACCATTCGCGCGATGTCTCGCAATAAGTCTATCTAATATCCGGAGTCGTAACTCATAGTCAGCAGAACCAATTTTACAAACAAGCCCGGAAGAAAGGTATGATTTAAGACGCTCAGTTGCTTTTTCTATTTTATCCGGATGGCGGTCTGCCGCTACTAGTATCTGACGTCCCTCGTCAACTAATGAAATAAGGGTATGTAAAAGCTCTTCCTGACTACTAGGTTTATCTGCTATAAAGTGGGCATCATCAATTATAAGTAAATCAACATTTCTTAATGATGATTTAAAAGCGTCAATTGCATCACGACCATTACCACCCCGTACAGAACTTACAAAAGCACTAACAAATGCTTCGGATGAGATAAGTTTTATTCTATAATTTGGGTCTGTTTGTTTAACTGCCCGCTGTATTGCATAAAGAAGATGCGTTTTCCCCATACCATTTGTTCCGTGAATGACCACAGGGTTATACTGAGCTGCCCGACAGCTAGCTATTTGCCTTGCAACCGCGAATGCAAGCTCATTTGAGCTTCCTACAACAAAATTGTCAAATGTGAAGCGATCTCTCGGGCTGTCACCCATGGACTTTGTTAGCTCTGAAGGGAATTTATGTTCAGAATGAGAAACAATTTGTTTATCACCCTTATTTCGTAACTTCACAGTTGGTTTTGTTGCAGTGGAAGGTCTTCCCGCTGCGGAAGAAAATGTGACGTCACGAGCTGGTTCTACCATATCATGCTTTTTCCAAAGACGCCTTACTGTTTCTGCATAATTTGTCTGAATTTTTGACGCTATAAAGCGAGTAGGTGCACTCAAATCAACAGTACGATCATTGGCAGTGGCAACTCGCAATCGTCCTGTCCATGACCTATGAATATTAGCGCCCAGTGCGTAAGCTAGGTCCTTTCTAACTTTATTCCAAGTATTGTGGGCACTCTGTAAGGGGGGCTCTCCTGTGTAAAGATCTGGTGCGGGTAGATCGTTTTTTTGCTCCGCAACATTAGACAACATATGATCTTTGTCAGGCACCTAAAAGACTCCGCATGCTACTAAATGGGTTAAATAGATAACCCATTGTTATTAAATATAATTTTTGGACGGAAAGTTCTCAATTTATATTGTAAACTTTCTTAACCCTTATGGAGATAATGCCTCTGTGAGAAACTATCCTGACCTCCTATAAACCGACTCTTTTGCTCTACGTCAACAGCAATAAATTGTAAAAATGACATCATTTTCTATTGACTCAAAAAAAGGTAATTATTGCAGTGATATAGCGTTAAAAAAAAATTAATTTTTTTTAACTTTTTTTTAATAAAGTTCTTTTTTGGCCTCAAAAGTTTTTCTATTTAGTTATTAAATTTAACTTAATTGAGAATTTATTTGTATTTTGCACCAATTTTTTTAATTGGCATGAGGAACAAAAAAAAACCGCTCTATGAGCGGCTCGTTTTGGAAGGTATCTCAACTAGATTAACCCATGGATTTAACACGCTTGGATAGACGTGATATTTTACGTGACGCAGTATTTTTATGAAAGACACCTTTTGTTACAGCTCGCATTATAGCTGGCTCAGCTGACTTAAGTGCTTCTTGTGCAGCTGCTTTGTCGCCTTTTGTGATTGCATCTTCAACGCTACGCAGATTAGTTTTGACCATCGTACGACGATTCCTATTTACGTCTGTTTTTCGTCCTTGTGACCGGACTGCTTTTTTAGCGGATGCTGTATTAGCCATTTATTCCTCGGTTTGTTCGTTTGCATTTGCAATTTGTAATTCTGAGGCCGCCTATATACGTGCAAATTTAACACGTCAACAGCGATATTCATTCTTTGAAATTAATCGCTACCAAACATTATTTATTTTTAAAGTGTGGTTTTCTTTTTTCCGTGAAGGCTGCCATACCTTCTTTTTGATCTTCCGTAGTGAACATTGATTGGAAGACTTGGCGTTCTAAGCGTACTCCTTGACTTAATGTTAGCTCAAATGAGGCGTTGATTGTTTCTTTTGTCATCATAGAGATAGGTTGACTTTGAGCCGCTATTTTTAGAGCTGCGGCATTCGCTTCTTCCATTAATTTGTCTAAAGGCACTACACGTGAAACTAGGTTGGATGATAGAGCTTCTGCAGCATCCATCATTCTTCCCGTGAGACACATATCCATTGCTTTTGATTTTCCAACAGCTCGAATGAGTCTTTGAGTTCCGCCTATCCCAGGCATTACTCCAAGATTAATTTCAGGCTGACCAAACTTTGCGTTATCAGCGGCTATTATAAAATCACACATCATGGCAATTTCACACCCCCCACCTAAAGCATAACCAGATACTGCTGCTATAATTGGCTTCCTGAAGCGAACAATTGCTTCATGATTTGAAAATATATCGCTCTTATAGATATTTAAATATTCTAGGTCTGTCATTTCCTTTATATCCGCACCTGCAGCAAAAGCTTTTTCAGACCCACATAATATAACACAGCCAATTTTATCATCTATACTGAGCGCCGAGAGAGCATCTGACATTTCTCCCATCATTTGAGCGCAGAGTGCATTTAGTGCTTTAGGCCTATCTAATTTAATAGTGGCAACAGCACCTTCTTTTGTGATTTCTATCATATCATAGCCCATAAGGAGCTCCATATTTTTTGCAATGTTTACACGTGCATTTTACTTCTTTCAAGCGTGCACTAAATAAAAATTATTTTTGGCAGGCTTTGCAATAAAAACTACTTCTTCCGTTCTGTACAATTCTTTCTATTGGGGTCGTACAAACCTTACAGGGCATTTTTGCTTGTGCATAAACATCAAAGCTATGCTGAAAATAGCCTAAGTTGCCATCAACACTCGCAAAGTCCTTTAGAGAAGATCCACCCGCTTCAATTGCTTTTTTTATAACAGCTTTTATCTCATTCACTAATATTTCTGTTTCTTTAATTGTTACCTTTCCGGCGAGTCGTTTTGGAGAAATCTTTGCTTTAAAAATAGCTTCACAAACATATATATTACCGAGTCCACTTATAATGCTTTGATCCAGTAAAGCAGATTTTATAGTGTTCTTTTTACCCGACAGTTTATTGAATAAGTAGGGCCCATTAAACATATTATCTAACGGCTCTGGACCCATTTTATCTAACCTAGAGGGTTCACCTGGTGCTATTAACTCCATGAAACCAAATCTACGTGGATCGTTATATGTTATTCTAACACCATTATTCATTTCAAATATAACGTGATCATGCTTTGGGTTGGTGGAATTTCTTGAGTCATAGATTGCTGTTGGGTTATTATCTATGGTGAATCTTCCGCTCATACCAAGATGCATGTAAAGTACATCATTAGAAGAAAGTGTTGCTTTCAAAAACTTACCTCTTCTTGTTAATGAGGTTAATGTTTTTCCTTGAATTCTACTTATAAAATTTTTTCCAAATGGGAATCTTAAATTTAATCGATTTAGGGTAACGCGTTCAAATATAAACCCCTGCATCACAGGCTCAAGTCCCCTCTTTACAGTTTCAACTTCAGGAAGCTCTGGCATTATCAATAATTAGGTTAATAAATTTCAATTTATATATTTCGAATAAATTATTTATGTTTTTATTTTTTATCTGGTCCTGTACTAACTGCAACCATCGCGGCTCGAAGGGTTCTATCCCCAAGTGTGAAGCCAGTCTGCATAACAGTTGCAACATTACCTTTGTCTTCGTCTGAAGGAATTTGAGCTACGGCCTGATGCACATTCGGGTTAAATTTACTCCCTACACCTGCTACAGGCTTAACTCCGTGTCTTGATAGGGTTAATATTAAATCCTTTTCGGTAAGTTCAATGCCATCAAGTAAATTTTTTGCATTTGCTCCCATGTCATCTCGCGTCTTACCATCAAGCGTAAGTAATGCGCGAGATAAATTATCGTGAACTGATAGCATATCTAATGCAAAGCGTTCGATACCGAAAGTTTTTGCTGCATTTACCTCTCTTTCAGCCCTTTTTTTTATATTATCAGCATCTGCCATTGCGCGCAGTGTTTTATCTTTAAGACTTGATAGTTCAGATTCTAGACTTTCAATTCTAATTTTATCATCATTTTTCTCAGCATCACCAGTTTCTGATTCTGATGATTTATGTGATACCCCATCTAATTCCATATCGATAACCCTTTGGAGCTTATCTAGGTCTTCGTCTGAAGGTAGCCCATCATTATCAATCTCAATATCTTTCATATCGATATCTTTATTTTTATTTTTCATTTTTGTACTTTCTTCTATCCGATGAGTGTCAGATCGGTTTGCTGTATGAAAATGTCAAGTGCTCCAATTGATATAAACTAAAGTTATCATATTTTACACCAATTCTTTTATAACAAGAATTTTATTTTGCGATTTGAAGGTTTATTTGAAATTTTTATTATGTTTTATTTTAATTGTCTGGCTATACGCATTTCCTTAGTTTAATCGAAGAGCAATAAAAAAAAGGAAAGTACATGCGCCCAAAAAACAGATTGCGAGACAGTTTACGTACAATTACATTTGAGTCTGGAGTGTCTTTGTACGCCGAAGGATCTTGTTTAGTTAAATTTGGAAATACTCACGTACTTTGTACTGCCTCTATTGATGAAAATGTACCACGATGGATGAAGGGTAAAGGTAGGGGATGGGTTACGGCGGAATATGGGATGTTACCACGTTCTACTCATTCTCGTAATTCACGCGAAGCAGCAAGGGGTAAACAAGGCGGGCGAACAGTTGAAATACAACGTTTAATTGGTAGGTCTTTGCGTGCAGTTGTTGATTTAAAAAAGTTAGGTGAAAGACAAATTATAATAGATTGCGATGTAATGCAAGCAGACGGAGGAACTAGAACAGCTTCGATATCAGGAGCATGGGTTGCTTTGTATGAGGCTTGTGAGAGATTAGTGAGAAAAGGCTTTATTGAAGTTAACCCTGTCACGGATAGAATGGCAGCAGTAAGTTGTGGAATTGTAGATGGTGAATGCAGATTGGATCTTGAGTACCTAGAGGACAGCGCCGCTCAAGCAGATGCTAATTTTGTTTTAACGGCTAGCGGTGGTATCATAGAAGTGCAAGTTAGCGCTGAGGATACACCTTTTTCACAAGAAGAAATGTCTGAGCTTACACGTCTTGCATCTCTAGGTATTAAAACTATCTGCGAGTATCAAGAAAAGGCAATGGAATAAGTGCGCAAGGTTTTTAATATCATTTTGAGTTTACTTTTTATACTCACATTAGGAACTAGCAGTGTAAAAGGCTTAAACAATCTATGTAAAGTTGAATTCATTATATTAGGAACCTCACAAGATGCTGGATCACCTCAAATTGGAATTAATAATGACCCTGCTTGGGGAAATGTATCATCAAGAAATACAGCAACCTCTGCCGCTTTAATAAATCGGCATACCCAGGATAGATATTTATTTGAAGCTACCCCTGATATTAGGGAGCAACTTTTTCGTCTTGATAAAATATCAACATCTTTAAATGGTCAGCCCCTAGGCCTTTCAGGTGTATTTATAACTCACGCACATATAGGTCATTATGCAGGATTAATGTTTACTGGCCATGAGTCAGCAGGCACAAACGGTTTAAATGTTTTTGTGATGCCCAGAATGGAAAAATTCTTGAGAAATAATGGTCCATGGTCTCAGTTAGTTGATTATAATAATATTGAAATATCTCCCCTAGCTGAGCAAGTAGCAATTGAACTTTTTGGTGGTATAACAGTTAAACCTTATCAAGTTCCTCATAGGGATGAGTTTTCTGAAACTGTGGCATTTGAAATTAAGTCTTCTAATAAATCCGTACTGTTTTTGCCTGATATTGATAGCTGGGAGGAATGGAGTAGTGAATATGGCCATAACCTTCAAGAACGTGTTTCTGCCGTTGATTTAGCTTTTTTGGATGCAACATTCTTTGATGATAATGAATTGCCTGGCAGAGATATGTCAAAAATTCCTCACCCCCGCATGGTGGAGACTATGGAAATTTTTGATAATTTACCTGAATCTCAAAAGGACAAAGTATATTTTATTCATTTGAATCATACAAATCCAGCTAGGTTTTCTACTTCCACGGCTTATAAAGATATTATTGAACGCGGATATAAAATAGCAAATTCTAATGATAGGTTTTGCCTTGATTAGAGTGCTTCTTAGAACTAGATCTAGATATTAATGAGTATAATAAGTAAAATAGTTGTTGCCTCTCACAATGAAGGAAAAGTGCGGGAAATAAGAGATCTACTCATTCCATATGGAGTAAATACCTTAAGCGCAGCAGAGCTTTCTCTAGCTGAACCTGAAGAAACAGAATTAACATTTACTGGAAATGCAGAGTTAAAGGCTAGTGCTGCTGCTATAGCCTCAGGTTTGCCATCTCTATCTGACGATAGCGGTTTAGTTGTAGACTCATTAAATGGTGACCCCGGAATATATTCAGCTCGCTGGGCTGAAAAACCAAAATCTGAGGGAGGTGGACGTGATTTTTCTATGGCAATGTGGCATGTAAACGACCTGCTTAAATTGAAAGAAAATAGAAGCGCTCACTTTGTTTGTGCTTTATGCCTTGCCATGCCTTCAGGAAAAAAATTCACTTACCTTGGTAAGGTTGAAGGTGAAATCGTTTGGCCACCCCGTGGGGAAAGAGGGTTTGGGTATGACCCTATATTTTTAGCAGAAGGTGATGTGAAGACATTTGGTGAGATGGACCCCTCAAAGAAACATGCTAAAAGTCACAGAGCGCGAGCCTTTGAAAAATTAATATTGAATCATTTTTAAGTGCCAAAAGACCTGGCAATATATGTTCATTGGCCCTTTTGCACCAGAATTTGTCCATATTGTGATTTTAATGTCTATAAGCAAAAAAAAGAAACTGATTTAATATCCGCTATTTTAACGGATTTATCTTTTTGGCGTTCGTGGAGCGGCCCGCGATTAGTAACTTCCATCCACTTTGGTGGAGGCACGCCCTCATTAATGACAGATGAGGATGTCTATTCTGTTATTTCAAAAATAAATTCTTTATGGAATGTGAAACCTTCTTGTGAAATTACTCTTGAGGCTAATCCTATAGATATGAATAAAAAGCGTTGGGAGGCTTATGCAAAGTTCGGAGTAAATAGACTATCCCTCGGAGTACAGAGTTTCTATGATGTTGCATTATCAACCCTAGGCCGAGATCACAATTCTGAACAAGCAAAGAAATCAATTAAACTAGCTAAAAATACTTTTCCATCAGTGTCTATGGACTTAATTTTTGGCTGGGAAGGACAGAATGAAAGACTATTAATGTATGATTTAACGGAAGCAATTAAAACAGGGGTTGAACACATTTCAACATATCAACTAACGATTGAGGAGGGCACTGCATTCCACAAGTCCGAAATTAGGGGCAATAAAAAATCTGTAACGGCTGATCAGAGCGCAGATTTATACGACATTCTTGTTAAAAATTTAGTTGCCTCTGGTTTCGAACATTATGAGGTTTCTAATTTTGCTAAGCCAAACCATCAATCGCAGCATAATTTAACATACTGGAAGGGTTTAGATTACGTTGGCGTAGGGCCTGGAGCGCATGGGCGTGTTACACTAAATAATTCAAGATATTGCACGATTTCTAAAATGCATCCTCGAGATTACATTCAGAATACAAAAGTAATGGGTCATGGATTAGAGTCACGCGAAAAACTATCACCACTCGATTGGGCTAGTGAATATATCATAATGGGGCTACGTGCGGATAATGGAATTTCCATTCAGAGGTATGAAGAGATATCGGGACACTCACTACTCAACAAAAAAATATATAGTTTAGTGGATGGTGGTTTTTTGTTGATAGAGGGAGATATATTAAGTGTAAGCCGTAAAGGACGAAATGTACTTGATCATATTACAAGAGAAATACTAATTTAATTTGAGTTAAAAACTTTTAGGCGCAGGGCTGATAATCTTAAAACGACCGTTTTCAATCTTATAAATTGCTAACCCTCGTTCAGGTATGCCATCACTTCCGAACCTGACTAAACCATTAATACCATTAAAACCCTCAATGCTTTCAATATTTTCTATGATTGTATTTGATGAATTGCGAGTTACCAACTCACTTATCGTT